>NZ_NAAD01000005.1 GCF_002093115.1 Geothermobacter hydrogeniphilus
CAGCACCTTGAGTTCGGCAGTCAGACGTCTGAAGGTGAGGGCCCTGCAGGACAACCGGGTCGCGGAGGCGATGACAACCTTGAGAGCCAAACTTGCCAACTTGCAATCCCGACCCTAAGGGGATTATACCTACCGGTGAAATTCACTCCGGACAAAATCTATGAGTCTACACGGAAGAGCTCCTTCATTCCTGGTGACAGTTCTAGCGTTGGCGAGCTGGGCATGCTCACTCGCTTTCCCTGCTTTCTCGGACTATTCTGGACGATTACTTTCGGGTCTGAATACCCTGCTCTGCGGCTGGCTTGGTCCCCTCAACCTGACCTTTGCCTGGTACGCTAATATTTTCTTCCTTGCCGCTGTTGCCAGACTGCTGCGAGGAGGGACAACACGTCTTACACCCCTGCTGGCGCTCATCATTTCCCTCGACACTCTCAGGTTTACCAGCTACCCACTGAATGAAGGGGGCGCCACTGCAGCGATCTATGGGTACGGATTTGGTGCCTTCCTCTGGTTTTTGTCCCTCACCTTGTTGCTGATTGCCGCAGGGCTCCGTCTGAAGGAACAGAATGACGGAAGGGAAACGTCCGGCAAGAGGCTGTTTTTCATGGGCAGTATGCTAGCCCTCGCGTTGTTGACGGCAACGGTCTGCTTCTCCGTACGAGATCGAATCATTGCCAACCGGGCAGAACAGCACAGGCTGGAGAAGATTTTGTTCAAGCGGACAGCGGTTTGCAGCGCACCCGAACCGGAAGCGTCCCGCCAGGTCTCGATACCAGACGGTCCCCTTGAGGTGAGGGTTCCGCGGCACGCGAGCAAGGCACATTACCCGTTCAGCCAGATCAAGGACTACCTGAAGTGGGGTGTCAGGACGGTACGGTTTGGCGGTCGCGATTACACAATCCGGAATGTTGCAGGAGAGATGGTCCTGGTCTCAAATCCGGCCGCCATCCCGGCAACCGCCTTGCTTGAAGTGGAAGACCAGGAAGAGGCAATCGTCGCCAGGCTTTCTGATCAGTACCTGAATCGTGTCATCTTCGAGCAGAAATGGGCCGCGGAACCGACCGGGCGCAGGTACTATTATTGCCCCGATTACCACACCTCACCGTCGCAAAACCAGCAACCAAGAAAGTTGCTGGTGGAAGCACTTGGACTGACAGAAGAGGCCGTACTGCCGGATGACGTGTTTTATAACAAAATGCCCTATGAAACGGTCGAAGGCGAGGTATCAGGCCTGGCGACAAGACACCAATCCAGAGAAGAGCGTATCCAGGCGTGGAGGCAGGCACATCCTGGCGACATGTCCTTTCCCTATCGGGTCATGGTTAACTACAATTGCCCGGACAACATCGGCTGGGACCGCCTGGACAATGAGCCCATCAACAACACCGGTAACCCGTTCGTCATAGACGGACAATCCTACTATTGGGGGCTGGACGGATACCGGGCTTATTGCGACGGGCCGTACGTTTACATCTACCAGGTTTTCAGTCATTTTTCGGGAAAGGGGAAATATACCCTGAATATCACCAGGAGAACCCTGCCCGAACTGCAATACATCTGGACAAGGCTCGTACAGTTTAAGGTACCCGGCGAGACCACGATCGACAACACATACGAAATCCAGGGCTTCAGGGAGGCCCGGGGAGTTGCCGAGGCGGTCCTCGTTCACTACCAGAGCGGCAATGCGCTGTCACTTACCTTTCCAGTGGTCGTTGAGGATAAGGGAGAATAGCTCCCCCCAAAGAGAGGGAGACCAGTGCCCACCTCAGGGGGCTTCACGGTGGGGGGCTGAAGGTGAGGGCCCTGCAGGACAACAGGGTCGCGGAGGCGATGACAACCTTGAGAGCCAAACTTGCCAACTTGCAATCCCGACCCCAGGGGTGAATGAAAAAGCATTACCCGGGTGCGACAAAGACCGGGAAAAACATCACTCCGGCAGACCGTCCCGACTGCCTTGATACTGAATGACAGCAAGACAACGGCGGAGTCCCGTCGCGGGGACTCCGCCGGCAGTTCTACCGTCGCGAGAATTTATTTTTCAAACAACGACTCCGGTGAATCCCCAGCAGCCAGTTTTTCCAACTGGTCGGCGGTCAGCACAGCGAGTGCGTCCTTGACCGCAGCCAGATGCCGAACCTTCATATCTCCCTCCAGTTTCGCTATCTTGCGGATCAATTGTTCTACGGCATCCAGCGTCCAGTCCCCCTCAAGCAGATCGTCCAGATCAAAACGGCTGATTTTCACCTCGGTGGCAGTCCGCAGATTGTCACGACGACAGGCAGACTGCAGGTCCTTCAACTGCTGGATCTGTGTTTTCTGCAGTCCAAGCTCTTCAACCCGGTCGAGGAAGAATTCTTTTTTCATCATCGAATGCATCTTGCCGGATTTCATAGGCATCTTGCCGGTGAGCATACAGACCATCTTGTCCAGGTGATCTGCGGGCGAGGTCGACGCCATCATGCAGGGCATGCCCTGCATCCCTTTCATTTTCATGCCCATCATGTCCGCTTCTGAGTGGTCCATACCACTCGGCCCCCGGTGGCCGGGTCGGTCCTTGGTAAAACCGGGACCGGCCATGAACGCCAGCAGTAAAATCGTCATCAGGCTGCAAAAAACTGTCTTCTTCATACGGGTTCTCCTTGTTGTTGACGAACGTTTCGACCTGGAATTGAACTTAATCGTTAAAGTTTACCTGAAAATCGGCAACTGGATCAGGGGGACATCATTTCCGGTGGATAGAGTTGTTGTTCAAAATCGACAACTTGCCGCCGACCACGTTTCGCGGTCTATCCCTGAGTCGGTGAGGTTTCAGGCGCTTCATCGAAAAGATCGTCCTGCTTATCTTTCTTGAGTTGCTTCATCCATTGTCGATACCAGGGCGGATGACCGATATCGAGCCAGGAAGGGGTCTGGTGACACATGTAGCAGTCCTGCACCCTTCCCGGCATCTTTTTAAAGTGCCCTCTGAAGTGACTTTTCGGGGCCTTATGGCATTCCATGCAGGCAGTGGAACGTCCCAGTGGATGCCGGTACCGCGGGATGGTCCAGGCCTGGGTCTGGTGACACTCAACGCAGTCTGTTCCGAACAAACCGGAGTGGATATCACTGCCGGCATGACAGGCATAGCAGTTCAACAGCCTCTCTTCGGCGCTGACCCCGGCCTTCTGAACTGAGGGTTGCTGCGAGGACTGATGCTGCAGCCACATGGAGATCTGCCCGATAAGCAGGTCCTGGTCTTCGCTTGTCGGCGCGGTGTTTTTGATACGATCAAGGATAAGCAATGCCAGACGGGAGTGGTCCATGACAGTCGGCGGCAGAGCTCGGCCAAGATGTTCCGGGTGGCACCCGGTACAATTGCCGAGGTCGGCATGGAAAATATTTTCCGGCCAGCCGAGCAGTCGTTGATCAAGGGCGTGACAGGCAATGCAGTCGGCGTCGCGGATGCCCCCAAAGGCAGAATGACAGACGCTGCAATCCTTTTCCAGCCAGGCGTGGGCAGCAGAGAGTTCACCAGGCGATGTCAGCTGTTGCCAGCTGGATGCCTGTTTGAACAGAGCATTTTCCGGAGTCAGCAGCCAGATGACTGTCAGTATCACCAGGGCCGAGAACAGGAGCCATGTCGTTGGTATTTTTTTCATCCTCTATTGAAACCATCTCAAGCCGAAGTAGAGACTTGCCCAGACATGAAAAAAAAGCAGCAGATAGAGCAGCAGCGACACGCAAAGATGCCATTTCAACCAGCGCGAAAACCATTTTTTGAACTGATCGTGCAGCAGGATGGCCTGCTCGACATCGGCAATAGCCTCGACATGGCGCACCACATTCAACGGCTCAACAGCAGGCTGCCGGCTGTTTGAGTCATCCGCGGTCAGCAGAACGGCGGCCAACCGGCGGCGAAAGCTTGCAAACGGCCGGATCGCCGCCAACCGCTCAGGTTCAGTCGCCAACGCAGTCACCATCTGGTCATAGGCCGCATTCAACGTCTCCAGCCGGGCCTTTTTCTCACGCAATCCCTGACCGACGCGAGCGAGCAGATAACGTCCGACAAACCCGCTCAGCACCACGATCAGGGTCAGCAGGGTCAGCGACAGTCCGAGAAAGCTCTCAAATTTGTGTCCGGTATGGATCAGCACCAGCAGAGGGCCGACCAGCCCGGCATAGATATGCCAGGCCAGCAGGGTGCGCATCGGCACACGTCGGGTGGTGGCCGTTTTGAGTGATTTGACACGTTTAATGATCGTGTAGACGAGAGGAACCAGCATCAACAGTCCACCAGTGACGCCGAAGATACCTCCGGCAAGACTGCCGGCAAAGCGAGGCGAAACATGGAACAACGCCCCCGCCCAGAGGACCAGAATAATAACCACCAGCGCTGAGGCAATAATTTTTTCTTTTTCTTTCATTGCACTCAGGCCTCAATGGTCAAGTCAGTACGGGCTTTGGCCTGGCAGGCGAGAATGAAGCCCCGGGCCTTGTCATCCGGGTGCAGGCCATCGTCATTGGCCATATCAACCTTCCCGTCGAGGAGTTTGACGGCGCACATTCCGCAACTGCCTGCCAGGCAGGACGAATCTATCTCTACGCCGGCTCTGCCCGCAGCTTCGAGTACGCTCTCACCGGCCTGCATTCGAATCGATTTCCCGGAGCTTTTGAAACTGAGGATCGGGGCATCGGCGGGGTCGGCAGGGTTGTCCTCCACCGCCCCGGTCTGACCGCCGGCGCCGGACGAAGGTGGTCCGAAAAGCTCAAATTTAACCTGCTCCTTCGGCACCCCGAGGTCAGCCAGCATTGTTTTGAGCGCCGCCATCATCGGTGGCGAACCACAGAGATGTATCCTCTTTGAGGAAATGTCCGGCACCCATTCGGCCAGCCGTTCTGCGTTCAGCATTCCCGGGTAGAAATCACCTTTGGCGTCACCAGGTTCACTGACAACGATAAAACTTTTCAGGTTGGGATTGCGCTGCTTGAGAAGGGTCATTTCATCGGCAAAAATAAATTCTTCCGGGCTGCGACAGGCGTAAATAAAATAAAGCTCTCCCCCCCAACCGATGTCGAGCATTGCCCTGACCACGCTGATCATCGGCGTCACTCCCACTCCGCCCCCGATCAGAACAATACTTTCAGCCTCTCTGCCGGTAAAAATAAAGCGACCTGACGGAGGCTGTACTTCAAGGGTGTCCCCCTCTTTCAGCACATCATGCAGGTACCGTGAACCGATTCCCTGTTCTTCACGCTTGACTGTGATTTCACAGTAATAGCCCTGGGTTGGAGATGAAGATATCGTGTAATTGCGTTTAATTGTTGTCTGTCCATGGGGGATGGTGACCGTCAGGAACTGGCCCGGTTGGTAACTGAAAGGGATGGCACTGCCGTCGCAAGCAACCATCCGGAAGGTTTTAACCTCAGGAGTTTCCTGGTAGATCCGAATCACTCTCAGCCGACAGAGCTTCCCCTTTTTCAGGTTCATCCCCCCTTGTTCCGGCAGCGGGACGGTTGCCGCAGAAGCACTGTCGTTCTCAGCGGATTCCGGTACCGGTGTCACCGTGTGGCGGGTCGGTTCGGCCGGTGCAGTTGGGCCTGCCCCCTCAGTTGTCAACCGCGCCAGCAACTCCGAGGTACGACGAACCTTGGCCAGGTAGATCAACACCAGTGTTGCACCGACAAGGAGTGAAAAAAGACAGATAAAGAGGGAAAAGGGGGGCATCCCGAAGAGCTGAAAACCGGGACGCATGGTTGCCGGCGGCAACAGGTTGAGTTGGGATTTATACCACTGCAAAGCCACTCGTGGTGGAGATGTGCCCTCACTCAACGCCCGTCGCACTGCGAGTCCACTGCGGAAACGGGTCAGGCCTTCGTCAATCGCCTCAGCCTCAGCCAGCATGGCAGCCTGATCATCCTGTCCCTGAGCCCGGGTGAAGGCGCCGACCCCCTTGTGCAATTGAGCAATCCCCTCAGCTTCCCTCTGACGGGCCCGCTTGAGCAGGGTGGCTCGTTGCTCAGTGCTGAGCTGCGGCAATCTTATCAACGTCGGAAACAGTTCGGTGGACTTCGGGCGCGCCATCGCCTTCATCATCTCTTTCATGCCACCGCCGCCCATGCCGCCGCCCATACCGCCGCCTTTTTTACCCTTTCCGTCCATACCCATACTCATACCGGCATCGGCAGCCTCAGGAGTGGCAGCACCGGGATGATGACTTCGGTGTTCGGCGGCACTGGTCTGCGCCAGGGCCGGGGCCGACAGAATCAGCAGCATGACCAGAACCGGCAACAGAACCCGGATCAGGTGCGAAATAAGCATGACAGGAGCAGGGACTGACAGCGGACTGGACATGGTTCAACTCCTGAAACTGTGAACCACAAAGCCCTGAAAAGGCTCGTGGTCATGGGGGGATCCCCTGTCAACAACATCGGAAAGACCTGGACTGAAGTCCAGCGTTTTGAGCGAGTGAAAACCTTAAAAAGAAAAACAAAACCGGTCTAACGAACCGGCAAGACGATCTCCGGCGCAGCGGATTGCGACCAGGACAGATCGTTGCTCTCTGTTCACAGGCACAACCGGTACCGGCCCCTTCACCAATGGCCTGGATTATGGTACCCCTGTTATCGATATTGAGTTTACCAGACACCCTGCCAGCTGTCTTCAATCGCATCACCGGATGCCGGTGGCAGATTCAAATTGCAAGAACCAGTGGGGTCATGCTTGCAAGTTGGCATATATCTTTTCGACATTTTGCTCTCTGGTATTAATGACTTTTGTTTTCTGGGTATATTATTCAGGGTTAATTAGTAGAACAAGAATCCACCGGGAAGAGAGACCATGGGAGACAATCACCACCATCACGACATTGACACCATGGGTGATCGCCGTCTTGGCTGGGCCATCGCCATCAACATGGTGTTGACGCTGGCGCAGGTGATCGGCGGCATCGTCTCCGGCAGTCTGGCGCTGATCGCCGATGCTCTGCATAACTTCAGTGATGCCGCGGCGCTGTTGATTGCCTGGGCGGCGCGCAAAATCAGCAGAAAGCCGCCTGACTATTTCAGGACATTCGGTTACAAGCGGGCCGAGGTCATCGCTGCGCTGATCAATCTCGTCACGCTGGTGATTCTGGGGCTCTACCTGATCTATGAGGGGCTGTGGCGTATTTATGAACCGCAGGCCATTGAAGGGTGGACGGTGGTTATTGTGGCCGGTATTGCCCTGGTGATCGATGTGGCCACGGCGATTCTGACTTACAGCATGTCGAAGCACAGCATGAACATCCGCGCCGCCTTCCTGCACAATGTTTCTGATGTGCTGGCCTCCGTCGGGGTGATTGGCGCCGGCAGCCTCATTTTGCTCTATGGCTGGTACTGGACGGATACCGCGCTGACCCTGCTTATCGCCGGTTATGTGCTTTATCAGGCCGCAACGATGTTGCCCGGGACCATCCATATCCTCATGGAGGGTGCGCCGGAGGATATTTCTATTGAAGAGGTGATCGATGCGATGGCGCGTGTCGAGGGGGTTGCAAGCGTCCACCATGTTCATCTCTGGCAGCTCGATGAACACAAAAATGCCCTGGAGGCTCATGTAGTCATTGATGATTTCGGCAGGTCGGACATCATAAAGACCGCCCTGAAGACTGAACTTGCGCAGAGATTTTCCATCCTTCATTCGACGCTTGAGTTTGAAGTTGATCATTGTCCGGAATCAGCGAATTCATGATGGCGTCGCAAAAACTCACCAGCAGCTGCGTTACTGCGCTTGTCTCGCTGCTTCGACGTACGTAAGTACGCCTCATTGCTCGACAATCGTACGCCTTGCTGCTGGCGCTTTTTGCTTAGCCAACAACATGTTTGCTTTCTTGCGAAAGCATCAATTCACTGCCGGAAAACAGCACAACTCATTGACCCGCCTGCACTTTTCCGGAAATACCCGGTGACCCTGCGGGTGCGCCTCGTTTTTTTCAGGTCAAGCCCCCGCGCTCTTCATCCGGCATGACCACCCGGGTTCAGGATTGCTGCAGGGATTGTTGAGGTCCGGCCTAAAGCTGTTGCGCGGCGAATCGTCTCGTTGATCTCCGAGGGGGGGGAGGGCAACGGATGGACAGTCTTTAAACCGGCCGGGCTTTGATGTACTCTAGGAGGCTGTCGGACTATCCATAGACTGGCTGCAAATCCGCGCGTTCGGCCCATATCCCAGCTCCATTTTGCCCCATAGCCACTGCTATGAGGCTGCAATTGAGCCGAAATCTGTGCTCAAACGCCCGAATTTTCGCTTCAGCCTGTATAGTCCGACAGTCTCCTAGAGGCCGTTGGGTATTTACCGTTTACGCGAACGGAGACCGGCAAGGTGTGATCCCCTCGGCACGCGTCTCCATCACCATCTACACCCCATCACCCCGGAGGAAAAAGGGCTATGACGTATAAAATCAAGCAAACTCAGAATATTTCGCGCGGCTGCATGGTTTGCGGGGTAGAGAATGACTTCGGTCTTAAAACCCGTTTCCATGTGACGGAAGAGAACGAGGTTATTGCCGTTTTCACCCCGCGTCAGGTTCACCAGAGCTACCCGCAGATCACCCACGGCGGCATCACCGCGGCGATTCTGGACGAGACCATCGGTCGGGCGATCATGCCGCTTACCGACTCCCTGGCTTTCGGGGTCACCATCGAACTGAACGTGAAGTACAAGAAACCGGTTCCCTATGATGTCGAACTGAAAGCTGTTGGTCGCATCACCCGGAACAACGGTCGAATCTTCGAGGGGACCGGCGAGCTTTATCTGCCCGACGGCACCGTGGCCGCCACTGCGGAAGGAAAATTTCTCAAACGTCCACTGGAAAAATTTACCTCTGCCGAGTTTATCAGGAACCACTGGTTTACACCGGACGATGTCCCGGAGGAGATTTCGATTCAGCCGGAGGATGACCACGAATCCTGATCGGCCGAACTATGTTGATTGATTTCATTCTGAAAGAATGGTTGTTAATTGTTTCCGGCGTCGGGTTGATATTGACATCGATTTATACCGGACATGTTCCGGTGTATTCGAACCAGGAATTTCAGGTTCTGTTTATCTTGTTCGTGCTTTTTGTTTCCGTTAACGGACTTCAGCGGAGTGGTTTTATATCAAGAATATCAAGAAGTATAGAAAAGGGAGAATTCATTCCTCTAAAGCTTGTATTGATGACTTTTTTTATGTCAATGCTTGTTACGAACGATGTTGCTCTTATTGCGATTGTCCCTTTGACGTTAACAATTAATATTAGTCGTAAAGATATTCTTGTAATATTCGAAGTTCTGGCTGCAAACGCAGGGTCAGCTTTAACGCCAATTGGCAATCCGCAGAACCTTTTCATTTATTTGTTTTACGATATAGGTCCGGTAACATTTTCAACAACAATTGCCCCATTTTCATTCTTTTTCCTGGTAATATTGTCTATTTCTGCATGTCTTATAAATGCCGAAAAAAAACCACAAAATTCTACAGATATTAAGGTTGATGTAAAACTATCTTATATCTATATTGCGTTTCTTTTTGTCGTGATTGCTGTTGTCTTCCGTGTTATTCATCCTTATTTTTGTGCAATTATTATTGCTTTTGTCTTGTTGGCTGACAGGGAAACTTTCAATATAGATTATTCACTTTTATTCAGTTTCTTGTTCTTTTTCGGTTTGGCTGAAAATATGAAAATACTGATTGGCCGTGAGATTAGTCATTCCGGTCATATCTTTTTATTTTCTGCATTGGCCAGCCAGGTTATCAGTAATGTCCCGGCAACATTGCTTTTCGCAAAGTTCACAACAAACTGGAAGGCATTACTGTGGGGGAGCAATACCGGTGGTTTCGGTAGCCTGTTCGGGTCATTGGCCAATTTGATTGCATACAAAATTTACGTAACGCATGAAAGTACGAATAACACAGCACTATTTACGGCAAAATTTCTGATAATCGGGTATATGGCCTTTTTCCTGTCCGTCGTAATATATTTTATGCGGCCATTTGTTTAATGACTGTCGAGTTCTTATTCGGGGCTGTGAGCCTGTAGACGAGCATAATTCCGTTCTCAAACACGCAAGTTTTCACTTCGGACCGGCAAGCTTGACAGGCTGCATGGAAAACGAGGCGATGGTCGGCCTGCAAACCGCAAATCATGTGCTACATTTAGCAATGCACCTGAACCCGGCATCCGACAAAGGAGCTTCCCATGAAAAAACAATTCTTTCTTTCCCTGAGCGGACTTATCCTGCTTTCCCTGCTGGCCGGTCCTGGTCTGGCTGACGAAGGTCCCGGCCATGGCGGGCCGGGGATGGATCATTCCTCGATGAACATGAAGTCGATGAAGATGAAGATGCAGAAGACGATGCACGGCATGCAGTGTTCTTCCTGCAGGCATCAGCCCGGATCGCTCGCCGCCCGTCTCGATATGATGACCTGCATGCTGACCGGCAGGATGCCCATGCAGCCGGAGAAGATGCGAGCCATGATGCGGCGGGTCTTCTACCTCGACCGGATCGAGGAACTCGGTCTGCAGTCGGATCAGGTCGCACGTCTGAAGCAGATCCAGGCGGACTGCCGGCGCGACAACCTGCGCACCGCCGCTGAAGTCAAGATCGCCCGTTTTGACCTGGATGATCTGCTCGATGGCGACTGGAGCCTGGATGCCGCGGAACAGCTGGTTCGCAAAATCGCCAAGCTGGAAGGGGATCTCAAGGTCCGTCACCTGCGGGCGGTCAAGGATGCCTTTGCCGTGCTGAGCCCCGAACAGGTGAAGAAGCTCGCTTCGACCGATTCACCGGAAGGCCTGTTCGACAACTGAATCATGATGGCGTCGCAAAAACTCACCAGCAGCTGCGGTGCTGCGCTTGCCTCGCTGCTTCGACGTACGTAAGTACGCCTCATTGCTTGACAAACGTGCGCCTTGCTGCTGGTGTTTTTTGCTTAGCCAACACTCTTGATGCTTTTTTTGTGAAAGCATCATTCATCACTTTTCGGTCCCCTTTTTTCCTCCACAACAGGAGCCCACATGGATAGTTTTGACTGGGACCCGGCGGAACTGCTGAACCTCTCCGGCGGCTACTGGAGCACCTGCGCCCTGCACGCGGGAGTCAGCCTCGGGCTGTTCCCGGCCCTGGCGGCGCAGCCGCGAACCGTCGCCGAACTGGCGGAAGAGAAGGGGATTCCGGAGCGCGGCCTGGTCATGCTGCTGGATGCCCTGACGGCCATGCAACTGCTGGAGAAAAATGTTGAACGCTACGCGATGACTACCTCCGCCACCCGTTACCTGGACCCGGCGTCCCCGGAATACCTGGGGCACATCATCGCCCATCACCACCACCTCATGTCCGGCTGGGCCCGTCTCGACGAGGCCGTCAGGTCCGGCGGTCCGATTCGCGACCGGGTGTCCCACGACGCCGATGAGGAGCAGCGGGAGAATTTTCTGCTCGGCATGTTCGACCTGGGGATGCTGCTCGCTCCCCGCGTCGCCGCCGCCATCGACCTCTCAGGCCGGCAGCAGCTGCTCGATCTCGGCGGCGGTCCCGGAACCTACGCCATTCATTTCTGCCGGCGGAATCCGCAGTTGCGCGCCACGATTTTTGACCTGCCGACCACCCGGCCGTTTGCCGAACAGACCCTGACCCGGTTTGACATGGGGTCGCGTATCGACTTCGTGCCGGGGGATTTTACCGTCGATCCGATTCCGGCGGGCTGTGATGTCGCCTGGTTGTCGCACATTCTGCACGGGGAGGGGAGGCGGGGCTGTGTTCGCCTGCTGCAGAAGACCGCCGCCGCCCTGGAACCGGGAGGCTTGCTGCTGGTGCAGGAGTTTATCCTCCAGGCAGACCGGACGGGGCCGCTCTTTCCGGCCCTGTTTTCCCTTAACATGCTGCTGGGCACCCCGGAAGGGCAGTCCTACAGCGAACCGGAACTGACGGAACTGCTGAACGAGGCCGGGTTCAGGCAGATTGAACGGCGGCCGCTGGAGCTGCCGAACGGTGTTGGTATTCTTTCGGCCGTTAAATCGTAGTCACGATTTTTCCTCCTGCCGATACGGGAAGGACGGTTCGGGGATCAGTGCGGTTTCGCCGGCAAGGGCGTTGACTTTGCTCGGCAAGTATGATTGATTGACGTGTTTTTTGACCGGATCGAAAAAACGTTCCGGAAATGAAGAATCCCGGTCCGTATTGCCCTTGTCGGACCGAGGAGCGAGCCGTCATCAACATGCGCCTGGAAGATTTCGATTTTCAACTCCCCGAAGAGCAGATCGCCCAACATCCCGTCGCGCGACGGGACGGGTCGCGGCTGCTGGTTATGAGCCGGAATGCCACCGCCATCCGCCACCAGCAATTCCCCGATATCGTTGATTATTTCCGTCCAGGTGACTGCCTGGTCCTCAATGACACCCGGGTCATCCCGGCCCGCCTGCAGGGGAACAAACAGAGCGGCGGCCGCATCGAGGTGTTCCTGGTTCGGCAGCTGTCGACAGAACCGCCCGAATGGCTCTGTCTGACCAGGTGCTCGCGAACCCCGCGGCCGGGAGTTTGCCTGGACCTCGGCGAGGGGCTCAGGGCCGAAATTCTCGATGGCGGAGATGCCCCGCTGCAGCGGCTGCGTTTTGACTGCGACGGATCCTTCTCCGATGCTCTGCAACGGCTGGGGAAGATCCCGCTGCCGCCCTATATCCGCCGCGAGGCGCTTCCCGCTGACGCGGAACGTTACCAGACAGTCTTCGCCCGGACCGAAGGGGCGGTCGCCGCGCCGACCGCCGGACTGCATTTCACTCCCGAGATCCTGGACCAGTTGAAGGGCCGGGGGGTCGAGGTCTGCAGCCTGACCCTGCACGTCGGTCTCGGTACCTTTTTCCCGGTGCGGTGTGAAAATATTGCCGAACATCGGATGCACAGTGAAGCTTATTCCATCCCGCGACAGACCGCCGATGCCATCGCCCGCACCCGCGCCGCGGGGGGGCGGGTCATCGCGCTGGGGACCACCACCACCCGGGCGCTGGAGCACGCGGTTACCGCAGACGGTACGGTGGCCGCTGGTGACGGGATGAGCGACCTGTTCATCTACCCCGGTTTTCGTTTTCGGGTCATCGACGGCCTGGTCACCAATTTTCATCTGCCGAAATCGACGTTGCTGATGCTGGTGTCGGCCTTTGCCGGCCGCAATTTCGTTCTCGCCGCCTATCGCCAGGCGGTGCAGCACGGTTACCGGTTCTTCAGTTACGGCGATTGCATGTTGATTCTTTAGCGGGGATGCAAAGGACGTTGAAGCCATTCTCTTTTGAACTTCTCGCCGGCGATCCCGGCTGCGGAGCGCGCCGTGGACGTATGATCACCCGCCGCGGCGTGATCGAAACCCCGGTTTTCATGCCGGTCGGCACCCAGGCGACGGTCAAGGGGATGCTGCCCGAGGCCCTCGACGAGATCGGGGCGCAGATTATCCTCGGCAACACCTATCACCTCTACCTGCGCCCCGGGCACGAGCTGATCGCGCGGCTCGGGGGACTGCATGATTTCATGAACTGGTCGGGGCCGATTCTGACCGACAGCGGTGGTTTCCAGGTTTTCAGCCTCGGCGAGCTGCGCAAGATCAGTGAAGAAGGGGTCGCTTTCCAGTCACATCTCGACGGCAGCCGACACCTGCTGACCCCGGAGAGTTCGATCGCCATCCAGGAGGCGCTCGGTGCTGATATCATCATGGCTTTCGACGAGTGTATTCCGCACCCCGCCGAGCGCGAATATGTGGTAGACTCCACAGCTCGTTCCGGACGCTGGGCCAGGCGCTGCCGGCAGGCGCGTCGCCCTGATGACGGCGCGGCGCTGTTCGGTATCGTCCAGGGCGGCATGTACCGGGATCTTCGCCGGCAGAGCGCCGAAGAGCTGCGGGAGATCGGTTTCGAGGGTTATGCACTCGGCGGCCTGTCGGTGGGGGAGTCGACCGAACTGATGTACGAGGTGATGGATTACAGCCTGCCGCTGCTGCCCGAAGATGCCCCGCGCTACGTCATGGGGGTCGGCACCCCGGAGAACCTGGTGGAAGGGATCGCCCGCGGTGTTGACATGTTTGACTGCGTGATGCCGACCCGCAACGCGCGCAACGGGGTCCTCTTTACCTCTAGCGGAAAACTGAGTATCAAGCAGGCCCGTTACCGGGAGGACGAGAGTCCGATTGATCCCCGCTGTGACTGCTATGTGTGCCGCCATTACAGCCGCGCATATCTGCGTCATCTGTTTCGGGCGAACGAAATTCTGTCATCGGTATTGAATACTCACCACAACCTGCACTATTATCTCAATTTAATGGCTGCGGCGAGAGTCGCGATCGAACAGGGGAGCTTCACGGTTTTTCGCCGCGACTTCTACGCGCAAAGGGAACAAACGGTACCCGCCTGATGGCGGGTTGAAGGCTTACAACCAGAGAACCAATTCAACCAAGGAGAAAATGAAATGTTTGCATCAACCGCATACGCCATGGCCACCAACGGTGGAGGAGCCGCAGGTCAGCAGAACCCCTACAGCGGGATCATCATGCTGGTCATCATGTTCGCCATCTTCTATTTCCTGCTCATCCGTCCGCAGCAGAAAAGGGCCAAACAGCACAAGCAGCTGGTTGAAAGCCTCAAGGTTGGCGACCAGGTGACCACCGCCGGCGGCATGCATGGTCGTATTGCCGGCCTGCAGGACGATATCGTCACGGTGGAGATCGCCACCGGTGTCAAGGTCAAGTTCAACCGCAGCTCCATTGTCGCCGCTCCCGGACAGAATCCCGGCAACTAGGACGACCCTGCCTGCGCATTGATGTGCATCGCCGAGCCTGCCGCGGGGTTGGGTCCGGCCAGCAATTTTGAAAGGAGTTCCTTCTGCTATGTCCAGGAGTCTGAAATGGCGGGGCCTGCTGGTCCTGTTCTGTCTGCTGCTCGCAGCGGCGTCTCTCGCACCGACCTTCTTCGGTGACAGCCTGCCCGACTGGTGGCGCAAGAGCTTTGATCCCATTCGGCGCGGTCTTGACCTGCAGGGCGGGATGCACCTGGTGCTCGGCGTCGAAGTCGACAAAGCGGTTGAAAGCCGGCTCGACAGTATTGCCGACCAGGTTGAAAATCTGCTGCGGGAAAAGGATATCGTCTTCAAGCGGGTAGAACGGAAGCCCGGAGAGCGCCTGGCGATCACCGTCTACGATGATGAGGCCGGCAAGCAGGTCGACGCGCTGATGGCGGACCGGTTTCCGACCCTGGAGCCGATGACCCTCAGTGACAGCGGCGGCTATATTCAGAAACATTATCGATTGAGCAACAGCGAAATCGAACGGATCCGTGAATATGCTGTCCGGCAGGCCCTGGAAACCCTGCGCAACCGGGTTGACCAGTTCGGTGTTTCCGAACCGACCCTGCAGATGCAGAGCGGCAACCGCATCCTCATCCAACTGCCCGGCATCAAGGATCCGCAACGGGCCATCGCTCTGCTCGGCAAGACCGCCCGTCTCGAGTTCAAGATGGTGGCGGAAAACGTTGACCCCCAGGAGGCGGTCAAGGGCAAACTGCCGCCCGGTACCGAGCTGCTTTACGAACGACAGGTCAACAAGCGGACCGGTGCGGTGACCGAGCTCCCGATCGTGGTCAAGAGCAAGACCATCATGACCGGTGATCTGCTCTCCAACGCCCAGGTGCGTATCGACAGCCGTTTCAACGAGCCCTATGTCGCCATCGATTTCAACGCCGTCGGTGCCAAGCGTTTTGACCAGGTGACCGCCGCCAATGTCGGCAAGCGGATGGCGATCGTCCTCGACGATACCGTCTACTCAGCCCCGGTGATACGAGAACGGATCTCCGGCGGCAGCGCCCAGATCAGCGGCTCCTTTACCTCGCAGGAGGCCACGGACCTGGCAATCATCCTGCGGGCCGGTTCCCTGCCGGCGCCGGTCAAAATCCTGGAAGACCGGACCGTCGGGCCGTCCCTCGGTCACGATTCGATCAGCAAGGGCATCCGTTCGGTTGTCATCGGCGGTATCCTGGTGGTGCTGTCGATGCTGATCTACTATTCCCTTTCGGGCTTGGTGGCCAATATCGCTCTGATGCTCAACCTGGTCTTCATTCTCGCCATGCTCAGCCTGTTCGGCGCCACCCTGACGCTGCCGGGAATCGCCGGTATCGTCCTGACCGTGGGTATGGCGGTCGATGCCAACGTGCTGATCTTCGAGCGCATCCGTGAAGAGTTGCGGCTCGGCAAGAGCGCCCGCAACGCCATTGATCTCGGTTACGGCAAGGCCTTCATGACCATTGTCGACGCCAACATCACCACCCTGATCGCCGCGCTGGTGCTGTTCCAGTTCGGCACCGGCCCGGTCAAGGGTTTTGCCGTGACCCTGTCGGTCGGCATCCTGGCGTCGATGTTCACGGCTATTTTCGTGACCCGGCTCATATTTGACTACTTCCTTGACCGCCGCCAGGTCAAGCGCCTGAGAATCTGAGGAGGCGGCGATGCAACTGATCAAACCTGATGTCAATTTTGAATTTGTCGGCCGTCGCAAGCTGGCGATCGGTTTCTCGGTCATCCTGATCCTGATCGGCCTGATCTCGCTGGTTGTCAAGGGCGGACCGAATTACGGTATCGACTTTGTCGGCGGAAGCCTGGTGCAGATCAAGTTCCAGCAGACGACCAATGCGTCTGATATCAAGGACGCCCTGAAAGACCTCGGTCTCGGCAACATGAGCGTGCAGCAGTTCGGTGACGACGCCAACGAGTTCCTCGTTCGCGCGCAGGCCGTCAGCAGTGAACTCAAGGGACTTGGCCACCGGGTCGAGCAGGCTCTTGAGGCCAGCTACGGTGCCGGCAAGGCGGAGGTTCGCAGGGTTGAAATGGTCGGCCCCCAGGTCGGTAAGGATCTGCGTGAAAAAGGCTTCAAGGCGGTGCTTTTCGCCATGGTGGCGATCCTGATCTACATCACCCTGCGTTTTGAATTCCGCTTCGCTGTCGGAGCGGTGCTGGCGCTGGTGCATGACGTGATGATCACCCTCGGCGCTTTTTCGGTTTTCAACAAGGAGATCGACCTGCCGATTATCGCCGCTTTTCTGGCGATCATCGGTTATTCGCTCAATGACACCATCATCGTCTACGACCGGATACGGGAGAACATGGGACGCTACCACAAGGAACCCTTCCCGGTGATTGTCAATCGCAGCATCAACGAGACCCTGTCGCGGACCATCCTCACCTCCGGCACCACTCTGCTGGTGGTGGCCGCCCTGTTTATCTTCGGCGGCGGTGTCATCCATAACTTCGCCTTCGCCCTGCTGGTCGGGGTGCTGATCGGTACCTACTCCTCGATCTTTGTCGCCAGTCCGCTGCTGATTTTCTGGCAGGACTACAAGAACGCCAAACAGGGCAAGGCCGCGGCCAAAGGAAACGCCTGATGAAAAACAAGGAAACTATCATCCTGATGGGGGTAGCGCTGGTGATCGGCATCCTGGTGGGAGTGATCGGCAGCAACATCGGCGGACGTGGCAGGCAGCGTTCGGTGAGCAGTGCGCCGCCGCCGGCTTCCGCTCCGGTGGTCAACCAGGGGCAGAACATCAAGATGCTCGAAGCGGTGGTGGCCAAGGATCCCGCCAACCGTAACGCCTGGGTACAACTCGGCAACATTTATTTCGACACCCAGCAGCCGATGAAGTCGATCGAAGCCTACGGCAAGGCCCTCGAAATCGACGGCAACGATCCCGATGTCCTGACCGACCAGGGCATCATGTTCCGCCAGCTCGGCTGGTACGATCGCGCCATTGATAATTTCGAGAAGGCGACTGTCATCGACCCCAACCATTCCCAGAGCTATTACAACCTCGGGGTCGTCTACCGCTATGATCTCAAGGATTTTCCCAGGGCCATCGAGGCCTGGCAGAAATTCCTCGACCTGAACCCCACCGGCCAGGGGGCCGACCAGGTTCGCCGGGATATGGAAGTCCTCAAATCCCATCCGCCGATTCCCCAGCCGAATGCTGAGGGGGCAAAGTAGGTCACACGGCCGGGAGTCATCCCGGCCGTTTAACCGGATCCTCTCATGATCAAGCCGGGCATAGCTTCAAACGGGCCATCCGGTGTCGCTGTACGCCTGCTTCCGGCGGTTCTGTTTCTGGTGGTGTTCTGTACCGGTTGCCTGCCTTCGGTGAAACGTATTGACGGCGGCCGGCTGGCCGGTGAACAGTTCTGGCAGGGCCGGATCGACATCTACGGCGATGTCGAGCTAGTTGCCGGCAGCAGTCTGGTGATTGCTCCCGGCAGTGACATCGTTTTTCATCCCGCGCCCCCGGAACTTGACCGCTGGCGTGACCATCCCCATTTCCCCGGCAGCGAACTGGTGATCCGTGGTGACTTCCGGGCCGAAGGGACAGCCTCCCGCCCGATCCGCTTTCGTGCGTCCGTGGCCGATGCCCCGGCCGGCAGCTGGGGGGGGATCAACATCAGCAGCAGCCCTTCGACCCGTATCCGCCACGCCGTTTTCAGCGGCGCCGACAGTGCCCTGCATATTCAGGAATCGACTGTATCTATCGAGGATTCCGTCTTCAGCGGCAACCTGGTGGCCATCCGTTTTCATTCCAGCAATATTCTCATTGATCACAACCGGATTGTCGGCAACGACACCGGCATCCGTTTTCATTTCGGCTCCCCGGTCATCCGCAATAACCAGATCAGCAACAATCGCCGCGGGGTGTTCATCACGGCCCACCCCCGGGACCTGCGGATCGAGAACAACAATTTTATCGCCAACCGGGATTACGATGTGGTTCTCGGCGAGGAAGTCCCGGAAGATGTCCGGCTGGGCGGTAACTGGTGGGGAACGACTGATGTCAGTCAGGTTTCGCCGCGGATCTACGACCGGGGTCGGGATGACCTGCTCGGTCGTGTTCTGTTGCGACCGTTGCGTGAATCTCCCGTTGCGGGGGTGGGGCCGCGATGAAGCCAATTGACAGTCGGCGATGGAGCCTGCGACGTGAATGCGACCGGGAACGGGTGGAAATCCTCGTTCGGGAACTGGGGGTTTCTTTCTGGGCGGCTCGGGTGCTGGCCGCACGCTCTATCGAAACACCCGAAGAAGGTCGGCTGTTCCTGCAGGCCCGACTCAGCAATCTTCCCGATCCCTTCCTGCTCAAGGGGGTCGGTGCCGCGGTCGAGCGCCTGGTCATGGCGATCGAACAGCAGCAGCTGATCAGCGTGCATGGTGATTATGATGTTGACGGCATCACCGGGACCGCTCTGCTGACGCAGACCCTGCAATTATTCGGCGGCCGGGTTGAATATCATATCCCGCTGCGACTGAAGGACGGTTACGGACTTTCGGCCGAGGCTCTCAGGTCCGCTGCCGGCAATGACGCCCGGGTTGTGGTGTCGGTTGATTGCGGCATCTCCGCCCATGCCGAGGCGGATCTGGCGGCCGACCTCGGTCTCGACCTGATCATCACCGACCACCATCAACCCCCGGATTCCCTGCCATCCGCCCTGGCCCTGGTCAATCCCCATCAGCCCGGCTGCTCATTTCCCGACCGGAACCTGTGCGGCGTCGGGGTCGCTTTTATGCTGCTGGTGGCGTTGCGCAAGGCGTTGCGTGAACGGGGCTGGTTCGCGCAGCGGTCGGAGCCGGACCTGCGTCAGCAGCTCGATCTGGTCGCGCTCGGTACGGTGGCCGACCTGGTGCCGTTGACCGGTCTCAACCGGACCCTGGTCCGGAGCGGTCTGCAACGCCTCGACCAGGGGCCGAGGCCCGGTATCCGGGCGCTCAAGGAGGTGGCCGGGGTGCGCGAGGTGTCCGCCGGGGCGGTCGGGTTCCGGCTGGCGCCGCGGCTCAATGCCGCTGGACGGCTGGAAGATGCCGCTCTCGGTGTCGAACTGCTGCTGACCGACGATGCGGACCGCGCGCGGGAGTTGGCGGAGCAGCTTGACGGTTTCAATCGGCAGCGTCAGCAGATTGAAAAGGACACCTTTGCCGACGCGGTGGCGCAACTGGAGGATGCCGAGGAGCGGTTTTCCATCGTGCTGGCCGATCCGGCCTGGCATTCCGGGGTGATCGGCATCGTCGCCAGCCGGCTGGTGGAGCGTTATGGTCGACCGACCCTGCTGGTCGCTCTGGATGAGGATTCCGGCAAGGGGTCGGGACGATCGGTGCGCGGGTTTCATCTCTACCGCGGCCTGCAGGGCTGTGCTGATGATCTGCTCGGTTTCGGCGGTCATGAATATGCCGCCGGTTTCAGTATCGCGGCGGATCGTCTCGATGCGTTCAGCGAGCGTTTCGAGGCCCGGGTCCGCGATATTCTGACCATGGAAGACCTGATGCCGACGCTGCTCTACGAAGGGGAGATCGGTCTCGATGAGTTGGGGCCGGAACTGGTGGCCGAGTTGGAATCGCTGGCTCCGTTCGGCATGGGCAATCCGGAGCCGGTGCTGCTGGCCCGCAATGTCGATCTCCACCGGGTGGAGACGATCGGGGACGGCAGTCACCTGCGCTGCGTCGCCCGCCAGGGCGGCTACAGCTGCAACTGCATTGCCTTCAGGATGGCCGAGCGGATCGAGGAGTTCAGCGGCCCCTGTGACCTCCTGTTCACCCCCGGCATCAATGAGTGGAAGGGGCGCCGCAGCGTGCAGCTGCGTCTGCGTGACCTGCGTCCGGCGACATCTCAGGCGGAAGCCTGACGCAGGAACCTGAATCAGATTTTAAAAAATCTGAAGCGTACCCATAGGTTCGCTGGTGATTATTGGGAAGCTCAGGCAGGTCAATGACTTGTGCTATCCGCCGACAAGGGGCTCACTGATTAAGGATAAAGTTTCCCAGCGCCCGGTCTTCCATGCAGATGTGCTCGTAAAGCCAGTCGATTACCATCTCGTTGATTTCGGCGGCCAGTTCCTGCTCGGCGGGATTGTCGAGCAGCCGCCTTTCGAGCTGCTGCAATTTGCGGCAGAATCCCAGATGCTGGCGTCGGTGCATCTCCAGTGCCTGGTAGTGATGTTCCTCCATCAGCGCCTCTTCGGCGCGGAAATGCTCATTCGCGTAGTTGTGCAGAAAGGTGAGCATCCGCCCCGACTGTTCAGCGTTATCTTTCTTCGTCAGGCAGGCTGCGAGCAACTGGTTGACATAATCAAACAGTTGCTGATGCTGCCGGTCGATCAGGTCGACCCCCACGCTCAGTTCCCTGGTCCAGTAGAGATTCACTTCCATGGTCTGCTCCCGGTCGTCATAAGGTCCGGCCGCCCCGTCAGGCTCCTGCCGCTTTTCTCCCTGAATCAGTGAGCCCCTTGTCGGTGGACACCATCCAACAGAAACTCACTGATTCAGCTTATCGTCCGGGAGGGAAGGGGAGTTTACCCCGGAATCAGTCCGGTTTCATACCCAGGTCCGCGGCCAGCCTGCTCCAGGCGGGAAGGCTGCGTTCGATGACCTCCTGTTCGACGCAGTAGGCAATGCGGAAATAGCCGGGAGCGCCGAAGCCGCTGCCGGGCACCAGCAGGATATTGTGCTGCTGGGCGCGGGTGACAAAAGCGACGTCATCCTCGATCGGGGAGAGGGGGAAGAGGTAGAAAGCGCCGCCCGGTTTCACCATTTTGAAACCGAGAGCGGTCAGGTGGTCGAACAGCAGGTCCCGTTTTTCCTGGTAGGGAGCGATGGCGACGCTTTCGTCCTGCAGATCGGCAACCAGCCGCTGGGCCATGGCCGGGGCGTTGACGAAGCCGAGGACCCGGTTGCAGAATACGGCTCCGGCCATGAACAGCTGGCAGTCCTGCAGCTTCGGGCTGGCCGCGAGGTAGCCGATCCGTTCTCCCGGCAGTGCCAGGTCCTTTGAATGCGAGGTGACGATCACCGCGTTGTCGACGCAGGCGAACAGGCTGGGGACCTGTTGTCCCTGGTAGGCGATGCGGGCGTAGGGCTCATCGGAAATCACCACCACCGCGCGTCCGGTTTCCTGCTGGCGGCGCTTGAGCAGGGCGTCGAGCCGCCGCAGGTCCGCTTCCGGATAGATGACCCCGGTCGGATTGTTGGGTGAGTTGATAATCAGGGCGCAGGTTTTTTCGGAAATCGCCGCCTCGATGGCGTCGAGGTCGAGCTGGAAGTCCTCGCGCCGGGTCCAGACCTCGCGCGCGATGCCGCCGTGGTTGTCGATGTAGAACTTGTACTCGACGAAATAGGGGGTCAGGATGATGACTTCGTCGCCGGGATTGAGCAGAGTCTTGAGAACCACGTTCAGGGCGCCGCCGGCACCGCAGGTCATGATCACCTGCCCGGCATCGACCTGCAGACCGCTGGTTCGGCTCAGACGCTCGGCGACCGCGGCGCGGGTCCGGTCGTAGCCGGCGTTGTTCATGTAGCGGTGCATGCCCGGTTCGGGATGGGTGGCCATCCGGCGCAGCTGCTCGTTGAAGCGCGGCGGGGGTTCGACGGTCGGGTTGCCGAGGGTGAAGTCGAAAACATTCTCGTCACCGTGAATCTCGCGCAGTCGGGCGCCTTCCTCGAACATCCGGCGGATCCACGAAGAACGATCGATAAAGGTCTGGATTTTCTCTGAAATCGGCATAACGTCTCCTGTCGGGGATAGGCCGGTGAATGACACGGCCGTCACGGGTTGTCAAATCGCTCCGTAGTTTAACGGTCGGTTGTCGCCGAATGCAACCCCGATCCACCGGCAATTTCGGGATTCGGCTGTCGTTGCGGGTGAATCTGCGTTGTTGCCGTCGCCGCTTCGGTGCTCGACGTAGCGCGGCTACGTCTGCGCTCGAAACGGCGCGGCGCCGCGCATCTCCACCCGTTCCGCCACCCTCGGTCCACAAAACAGCCGGTGGATCCGGGTGCAAGCGTAACAATTGATTTTTTCCGGCCGATCGGCTAAGGTTTCGATCCTGCCTGAATCCGTGAGTTCCTGTTGGATGAAGAGCGCAAGTGCTTGGTCTGGATGGGATTTCCAAAAATCTGAAGCGCACCCACAGGTTCGCTGGTGATTTTTGGGAAGCTCAGGCAGGTCAATGACTTGTGCTGTACGCCGACAAGGGATTCGCTGATTCAGGTACTATTCAAGCTGGGGGTCTGCCTGGAAAATTCGGATGGCGGCCCTCTCAAGGAGCCGGGTGTGACTGAGGACAAGCTCAAGGAATTCCGCCGCCGGATCGATGTCATCGATGACCAGATCCTCGACCTGCTCAATCGCCGGGCCCGTATCGTCGTCGAGGTCGGCAAAGCCAAGCAGGGCGCCCGGGGCGATTTCTATGTGCCGAGCCGCGAGAAGGCGATTTACGACCGGCTGATTCATGACAATGCCGGCCCCTTTCCCGATGATGGAGTACGGCGGGTGTTCCGGGAGATCATCTCGGCCTCGCTTTCCCTGGAGGAACCGCTGAAGGTTGCTTTTCTCGGTCCCCAGGCAACCTTCACCCACGTCGCGACCATGCAGCAGTTCGGCCAGTCGGCCAGGCTGGTGCCGCAGAAAAGTATTCCCGCTGTCTTTGACGAGGTGGCGCGCGGCCGGGCCAACTATGGCGTGGTGCCGGTGGAGAATTCCAACGAGGGGATTGTCAACCATACCCTCGACATGTTTTTCGAATCGGATCTGAAGATCATTGCCGAGATCCTGCTGGAGGTTTCCCATGATCTGCTGTCGATCAGTGGTGACCTGGCGGCGGTGCGCAAGGTGATCTCCCATCCGCAGGCGCTGGCCCAGTGCCGGGAGTGGCTGGAGGAGAACCTGCCTCATGTCTCCCTGGTCGATGTCGCCAGCACCGCCCTCGCGGCGCAGCTGGTGGCTGATGACGAGAGCGCGGCGGCCATTGCCAGCGAGCAGGCCGGAAGTCTCTACGGTCTCAAGGTCGCGAAGCATAAAATCGAGGATAATCCGAACAATTTCACCCGTTTCCTGGTTGTCGGCCGCAATACGCCGTCCCGCAGCGGCAATGACAAAACCTCGATCATGTTCAGCGTCAAGGATGAAGCGGGGATTCTCTACCGGATGCTGGAGCCCTTCAGCAGCCGCGGCATCAACCTGTGCAAAATCGAGAGTCGCCCGCTGCGCAAGAAGGCCTGGGAATACATCTTCTTCCTCGATCTCGAAGGACATATCGAAGATGTCATTATCCGCGAGGCGGTCGAAGACCTGCGTCAGTACTGCCAGTTCCTCAAAGTACTCGGCTCCTATCCGCGTGTACGCTGACCCCGCCGCCGGTTTACCCGCAGGCTGATTCAAGGACAAAGAGATGACGGATTTTCATATCGGTAGACTGACGGTGATCGGGGTCGGGTTGATCGGCGGGTCTCTCGCCCTGGCGTTGCGTGATGCCGGTGTTGTCGATGACATTGTCGGTGCCGGACGCAGTATTGAAAACCTTGAAACCGCGCTTGAGCTGGAGATTGTCGATCGCTACTGTCTCGATCCGGTCGAGGCGGTTCAGGGGGCCGACCTGGTTTTTCTCTCCACGCCGGTACAGACGTTCGGCACCCTGGCCGGACAGCTGCTGCCCGCCATGAAACCGGGGTCGATCCTGACCGACGGCGGCAGCGTCAAAGGGGATGTCATCCGCCAGATCGAACCGCTGCTGCCGCCCGGCATCGCCTTCGTCCCCGGGCATCCCATTGCCGGGACGGAAAACAGTGGCGCCACGGCGGCCTTCTCCAGTCTCTATCGGGACAAACGCTGTATTCTGACGCCCACGCCGTCCACCCCCGCGGCGGCCCTGGAGACGGTGCGGCGGATGTGGCAGGTCGCCGGCAGCGAGGTGGTGGTGATGGGGGTGGAAAAGCATGACCGCATTCTTGCCGCCATCAGTCATCTGCCGCACATGATCGCCTACACCCTGGTCAATGCCGTCGGGTCCTATGATCGTTTCGAGGAGAATATCCTCGAATATTCCGCCGGCGGATTTCGGGACTTCACCCGCATTGCCTCTTCCGATCCGACCATGTGGCGTGATATCGCCCTGACCAACCGCGAGGCGTTGCTCGAAATGATGGAGCGTTATGAAAGTTTCCTTGCCGAACTGAAAGAGGATATCCGCTCCGGAGAAGGTCAGAAACTGTATGATTTCTTCTTGAAATCCAAGCTGTTACGTGATGCTATCTTATAGGTTGGATCAACTATGGTTGAGCACAGAAATATAACCTCGGCGAGCCGTCTCAGTGGTGAAATTACCGTTCCCGGCGACAAGTCGATTTCCCATCGTTCGATCATGCTCGGTTCCCTGGCCGAGGGTGAAACCCTGGTTCGCGGGTTCCTGCATGGTGAGGACAACCATGCCACTCTCGACGCCTTCCGGGCGATGGGGGTCCGGATCGAGGAGCGGGCTGACGGGGCGCTGCTGATTCACGGCCACGGCCTGCATGGTCTCACGGAGCCGGAGGATGTGCTGGATTGCGGCAATTCCGGAACCACCATGCGGCTGATGACCGGCCTGCTGTCCGGTCAGGCCTTCTTTTCGGTGCTGACCGGTGATCAGTACCTGCGGCGGCGGCCGATGAAACGGGTGACCGCTCCGCTGGCCCTGATGGGAGCTCGCATTCAGGGCCGGGATGGTGGTGAGCGCGCCCCGCTGGCGATCCAGGGGGGCAGCCTGATCGGTACCGACTATCATTCGCCGATTGCCAGCGCCCAGGTCAAGTCAGCGCTGCTGCTGGCCGGACTCTACGCCGACGGGCCGACCACGGTTTATGAACCGCACCTCTCCCGCGATCACAGCGAGCGGATGCTCAGCTTCTTCGGTGCCGACCTGCGGACCTTTGCCGGTGGCGTCACCATCCAGCCGCAGCCGCGTCTGTCCGGCCGCGAGGTCGCTGTCCCCGGTGACATCTCCTCGGCGGCCTTCTTTCTGGTGGCGGCGCTGATTACCCCCGGCAGCGAGCTGCTGATCCGCAATGTCGGCATCAACCCGACCCGCAGCGGGGTGATTGACATTCTGCAGGCCATGGGCGGTCGTATCGAACCGCTCAATTGCCGCGAGGTCAGCGGCGAGCCGGTGGCCGATCTGCTGGTGCGGCACAGTGATCTGCGCGGGATCGAGATCGGCGGCGACCTGGTGCCGCGGGCGATCGACGAATTCCCGGTTGTCAGCGTTGCCGCGGCCGTGGCGGAAGGCGTCACGGTGATCCGCGACGCCCGTGAACTGCGCGTCAAGGAGACCGACCGTATCGCCGCCATGGTCACGGAACTCGGTAAGCTCGGCGCCGATCTTGAGGCGCGGGAGGACGGCATGGTGATTCACGGTCGGGAGACGCTGTCCGGTGGCCGGGTTGATTCTCATGGTGACCACCGTATCGCCATGAGCATGGCGATCGCGGGACTGCGTGCCGCCGGCGAGGTCCGGATCGACAACACCGCCTGCACCGCCACGTCTTTTCCCGACTTCTGGGAGCGGCTTGAAAAGGTGCGTCATGGCTGAGTTCAACCAGCGACGGGAGTTGATTGTTGCCATCGACGGGCCTTCCGGGGTCGGCAAAAGCACCTTGAGCCGACGGCTGGCCGAACGTCTCGATTATCTCAACATTGATACCGGGGCCATGTATCGTTCGGTTGCCCTGGCGGCCCTTCGCAACGGGATCAGGGTGGATGACGCCGTGGGCCTGGAGTCGCTCTGTGGGTCTCTTGAGATCGATTTTCGCCGTTGTGAAGGGGATTTGCGGGTTTTTCTCAATGGTGAAGATGTCAGTGAGCCGATCCGTACTCCCGAAGTCAGCCTGCTGACCGCCCGGGTTGCCGCCGTGGCCGCCGTCCGGCAGGCGCTGGTCGAACAGCAACGGCGGCTTGGGGCCGGCGGCGGCGTGGTGCTCGAAGGGCGGGATATCGGCAGCGTGGTTTTTCCCGACGCCGAGGTGAAGATCTTTCTTCAGGCCACAACCGAAGAGCGGGGCAGACGGCGTTATCTTGAACTGCGCGCCAAAGGGCACGCGGTTGACCTGGAACAGACCATCCGGGATGTTGCCGAACGGGACCGGGCCGATATGAACCGCAGCATCGCCCCGTTGATTCGAGCCGAGGATGCCGTGCTGATCGATACCACCGGGCTGGATGTCGACGCGGTTTTCCGGCGCATGTTCGACCTGGTCATGGAGCGGCGCCGGTTGCACGGACTGGGTGCATTGCGAGAGAATTGAAATCATGAGAATCATTCTTGCCAAAAGTGCCGGCTTCTGCTTCGGGGTCAAACGCGCCACCCGGATGGCCTTCGACGCGACCGAAGAGCATGATCATCTCTCATCTCTCGGGCCGATTATTCATTCACCGCAACTGGTGCGCCAGTTGGAAGAGAAGGGTGTTCGGGTGGTCGACGAGGTTCCCCCGGCCGGGGATGGAGCGGTTATCATCCGTTCCCACGGCGTAACCCGGGGGGAGATGGAGAAGATTGCCCGGAGGCAGTTGGAGGTGGTTGACGCGACCTGTCCCTTCGTCAAGAAAGCCCAGGAGTTCGCCGCCGAACTGAGCGCGGACGGCTACCACCTGGTGCTGGTCGGCGAAGAGGAACACCCGGAGGTCCAGGGAATTGTCTCCTATGGTGAGGAAGGCAGGGTCAGCGTAGTCGCCAACCCTGAAGCGGCCGAGCAACTGCCGCGTTCGAGCAAGATCGGGGTGATCGCGCAAACCACCCAGTCCTTCGACAATTTCAATGCCATTGTCGGTGTCTGCCTGCGCAAGGCCAAAGAGGTCCGCGTCTACAACACCATCTGCGATGCGACCTCGGTTCGCCAGCAGGAGGCCAAGAGTCTTGCCGCCCGGGTTGACCTGATGCTGGTGGTCGGCGGTCACAACAGTGCCAATACCACCCGGCTGGCGGTGATCTGTCGGGAACTGCAGGATAATACCAGGCATATCGAGACCGCCGACGACCTTGAACCCGGTTGGCTGGAGGGGGTCGAGACCGTGGGATTGACCGCCGGGGCTTCGACGCCGTCCTGGTTGATCGAACAGGTTGTGGCACGGCTTGAAACCCTTGCCGGAACCTGACCTTGGCTCAGTTCACAGGCGGTCTGTTCAGGGCAAATAAGAGTTTGTTTTTTCGTTTGCTTTATGCTAACGTCACGCTTCGCGGTCTGGTGCCAAGGCACTGCCGGACTGCCGCCCGGCGGCAGAAAATCCTTAGGGGGTAAGTAGGTTAATGGTGGAGAATAACGAACTGACTAACCAGGAAGACGAACTGTTGGACAACGAAGAACTGGACGGGATGGAAGAGGAGAGTTTTGCTGAACTCTTTGAAAACAGTCTCAAGGACCGGGAGATCCGACGCGGCAACGTTGTCGAGGGAACCGTTGTCCAGGTTAATGCCGATGCGGTCATCGTCGATGTCGGCGGCAAGTCCGAGGGCATTATTCCAGCCAGCGAATTCGCCGGCGAGGATGGAGCCGCTGATCTCAAGGTCGGCGACACTTTCGATGTCCTCATCGAAAGCACCGAGAACGAGAACGGACTGATCAGCCTTTCCAAGGAGAAAGCAGACCGCCAGAAGGTCTGGGCGACCCTGGAAGAGGGGGCTGTTGTCGATGGCCGTATCGCTTCCCGCATCAAGGGCGGGTTGACGGTCGATATCGGAGTCAGCGCGTTTCTGCCCGGATCGCAGGTTGACCTGCGCCCGGTACGCAATCTCGACAAGCTGATCAACGAGACGTTCAAGTTTAAAATCATCAAGCTGAACAAACGTCGCGGCAATATTGTGCTGTCGCGCCGGGTGTTGCTGGAAGAAGAGCGTGCCAGCCAGCGTACTGAAACCCTCAAGGTGCTGGAAGAGGGCAAGGTGATGGAGGGTGTTGTCAAGAACCTCACCGATTACGGTGCCTTTATCGATCTCGGCGGCATCGACGGTCTGCTGCATATCACCGATATGTCCTGGGGACGCGTGGCGCACCCTTCCGACATTCTCGGGGTGGGCGACACCATCAATGTCAAGATCCTCAAGTATGATCAGGAGAAAGAACGTGTTTCTCTCGGCCTGAAGCAGATCGCTCCCGATCCCTGGCTGACCGTGGCCGAAAAGTACGAAATCGGCGCCAAGGTCAAGGGCAAGGTGGTCAGCCTGACTGATTACGGTTCATTCGTCGAACTCGAAGATGGCGTTGAGGGTCTGATTCATGTTTCCGAGATGAGCTGGACCAAGCGGGTCAAGCACCCGAACAAGATTCTCAGCGTCGGCGACGAGGTTGAGTCGGTGGTCCTGGCGGTTGACACCGAAAACCGGCGGATTTCACTCGGCTTGAAACAGATCGAACCGAATCCCTGGGAAGTCATCGGCGAGAAGTTCCCGATCGGCACCATTATCGAAGGCCAGGTCAAGAATATTACCGATTTCGGTATTTTCGTCGGTGTTGATGAAGGCATTGACGGTCTGGTGCATATCTCCGATCTTTCCTGGACCAAGCGGGTCAAGCACCCCTCGGAAATGTTCAAGAAAGGTGATACCGTCAAGGCCGTGGTGCTCAATATTGATCGCGAGAACGAGCGGTTCTCCCTTGGGCTGAAGCAACTCAATGTTGATCCCTGGAGTGAAATCCCGAAGCGTTACGCTCCGGGAACCATCATCAGGGGCAAGGTGACCTCGGTGACCGATTTCGGCATCTTCCTCGAGGTCGAGGAAGGGATCGAAGGACTGATCCATGTTTCCGAAATCAGTCACGAGAAGATCGATTCGCCGAAGGACTTTGCCAAGGTCGGTGACGAGATCGAAACCTGTGTCCTCAATGTTGACACGGTGGATCGTAAAATCGCCCTGTCGATCAAGCAGCTTGACGAGCAGAAGGAAAAAGCCGAGGTCAACGAGTTCCTCGGCGCGCAGAAGAATGCGACTTCCAATCTCGGTGACCTGCTGCAGGGGGCGTTTAAATCCAACAAGGATCAGGAAGACTGATTCTCCTGTCCGCTCCCGCGGTGTTTTTACCGCGGGAGCGGACAACCCTTTCTCCATCATGTTTTCGCATGGTGAATATGGCGTTCTTCGCCGAAATCAGGCCGGTACGCCGGGTCCCGATTCTGGAATCTTTTATTCCGAAAGCGCAATGCGCGTCATGATCACAACAAACCATTTCTTCCGGGAGGCGGTATGAAAAAACATCCGTTTTTAATGGCCCTTCTCCTGGTCGGCTGTGTTTTTGTTTTCTTTTTTATCTCGGTGCTGGTTATCGCCAGTTTCCTCGGTCGGCCGACGGCCTTCCCGGTTGGAGAAAAAGTGGCGGTGGTCGAACTGCAGGGTGTCATTGACTCTTCCCGTGAGTTGATGGAGACCATTGTCGATTTCCGCGACGACGACTCGGTGAAGGCCATTGTGCTTCGCATCAACTCTCCAGGAGGGGCTGTCGGTCCTGCCCAGGAGGTTTACGAGGAGATCAAAAAAGCAGCCAAGGTCAAGCCGGTTGTTGTCTCCATGGGGTCCGTGGCGGCTTCCGGCGGTTATTATGTGGCGGTTCCGGCACAACGCATTCTGGCCAATCCCGGGACCATTACCGGTAGCATCGGCGTCATTATGCAGTTCACCAATTTTGAGGAACTGCTGGCAAAAATCGGCCTCAAGAGTGAGGTGGTCAAAAGCGGAAGCCTGAAGGATATCGGTTCTTCGACCCGCCCGATGACTGAGCAGGATCGACAGGTCCTGCAGGGATTGATCGACGATGTTCACCAGCAGTTTATGACGGCGGTTGCCGAAGGCCGGAAAATGGATCTGAAAAAGGTCAAAGCTCTGGCCGATGGTCGGATTTTCACCGGTCGCCAGGCTCTTCAGGCCGGTCTGGTTGATGAACTCGGCAATCTCCAGGATGCCATTGCCATTGCCGGCAAGCTCGGCGGTATTGAGGGTAAGCCGCAAGTTATCTATCCCCCCCGGGTCCAATCAGGGGTTCTGAATTATCTTTTCGAAGAAGGTACGTCCCAGGTGCGGCGGGTCTTGTCGCGTTCCAGCCTGTCCGGCCTGCAGTTTCTTTGGACTGGAATTGAATAGGAGGTTTTCATGACCAAGAGTGAATTGATTGAAAGGTTGTCTTATAATGCCGGAGATCTGAACAAGAAGGAAGCCGAAGTGGTCGTCAATACGATTTTCGACAGCATCGGCAATGCCCTGGTAAAGGGAGACCGGGTGGAGATTCGCGGCTTCGGGTCATTTACCGTCCGCGAGCGTGAAGCCCGCGAAGCACGCAATCCGAAAAGTGGCGAGGTGGTTTCAATTCCCGCCAAGAAGACGCCGTTTTTCAAAACCGGCAAGGAGCTTCGCGCCCGGGTTAATAACGGCTCGGTCTGAGATAGCTGGTGCCGTTTCGCAGTCAAACGCAGCAGAGGCTCCGTGGTCAGACCACGGGGCCTCTGTTGTTTTCCGGGATGCCGATCGCGCCCAGGCTATGAGCCTGTACTGACTGGCCGGGCTCGCGATCCGCTTCAGGCTGCCCATCGATTGTTATGGGTTTGCTCACCACGAACCGACAGAGCGGTTGCCGAACTGTTCGTTGGTCATGGCCTCAGACAGCGTGTCGTACATCCCAGAATATGCTGATCATGTGTACCTAATCTATCACAGGGTTGATGGTTGTCAAAGCCTGCATGCGAAAAAGAATCTCGGCATCCAGAAACGATGATCCGCTGGAGTTTTCGTGGCCATGAATTTTTCAGAGAATGATGTTCCGGGCGAGCGGCAACGGCAGCATTTCAAGCGTATTGTTTCCGTTGCGGAAGACAGCCTGCGGATCGACCAGTACCTGTCGGCGGTCCTGCCGCAATTCAGTCGCGGTTTCTGGAAAAAGGTGCTGACCACCGGTTCCGTCCATGTCGATGGTCGCAGGGTCAGCCAGTGTTCACGATCTGTCCGGACCGGGCAGCGGGTTGAGGTTTTCCTGGACGGCCTGCCGCTTGAAAAGCACCTGATTGATGCGCGACAGGTCCTGTTTGAAGATGAAAACCTGCTGGTTCTCAACAAGCCGGCGGGGCTTGATACCCAGCCGACTCCGTCCCGGTTTCAGGGCACTCTCTACCAGGGCATTCTTGATTATCTCGGTCGCGGCAAGGGGGCCGGCCGCCGACCCGAGATCGGCATGGTGCAGCGTCTTGACCGTGACACGTCCGGAGTCATCGCTTTTTCGATTCATCCCCGGGCTCACCGGTCTCTCAGCGAGCAGTTCCGGCATCACAAAATCCGCAAAACCTACCTCGCCCTGGTTTCCGGCAAGCTTGAAAATGAACAGGGTGAATTCAAATCCAACCTCGCTAAAATCAGGGCCATCAACAGGGTGCGCTCGGTTGCGCGCGGCGGCAAGCCGGCCCTGACCCGCTATCGCCTGGTCCTCGCTGCCGGTGGGGTTTCCCTGGTGGAGGTGGAACTGGTTACCGGTCGCATGCATCAGATCCGGGCCCATTTTTCCGAAGCGGGCCATCCTCTTTGCGGAGACATCCGCTACGACGGTGTTGGCCGTCTCCATGGTCTCGATATCCCCGGGCAGTTGCTTCACTCCTGGAAGCTGAGTCTGGCGCACCCCGTGACAGGGCAGGCCCTCGACCTGAAGGCGCCTCTCCCTCGCGACTGGTTGCCCCTGCTTGAAGCCTGTGGTTTTCCTGCCGCGATGCTGCGCAACCTTGTGGCCTCCGATTGAGTCGTTGCGCGCGGCATCGTGAATCGCTAGTATAGCTTTCACCTGAATCCGTGAGTCCCTTGTCGGCGGACAGCACAAGTCATTGATCTGCCTGAGCTTCCCAAAAATCACCAGCGAACCTGTGGGTGCGCTTCAGATTTTTGAAAATCTCATTCAGGCCAAGCACTTGCACTCTTCATCCACCCGGGACTCACTGATTCAGGTTTCACCTTTTCCCACATCTCTCGGAGTCGACATGCTGCGTTATCCTGAAATCGATCCCGTGCTGGTTCACATCGGCCCGCTGGCGGTGCGTTGGTACGGATTGATGTACCTGCTTGGTTTTCTGGCATCCTACGTCCTGATTCGGACCCTGGCACGACGCCGCGGCCTTGACCTGGATGCCGATGCCGTTTCGGACCTGCTCTTTTATGCTGTGATCGGAGTGATTCTGGGCGGCCGTTTCGGCTATGTGCTTTTCTACAACGCCCCCTATTTTCTGCACCACCCGTTGCAGGTCTTTGCCGTCTGGCAGGGGGGGATGAGTTTTCACGGTGGCCTGCTTGGTGTGATCTGCGCCGCGGTGCTGTTCTGTCGTCGACGCAAGTTGCCGATATTGCTGACCGGCGATATCCTGACCACCAGCGCCACCGTCGGACTCGGGTTGGGACGGCTCGGCAATTTTATCAACGGTGAACTCTGGGGGCGGGTGACCGATGTTCCCTGGGGCATGGTGTTTCCCCAGGCCGGTCCGATGCCTCGTCATCCGAGTCAGCTTTATGAATTTCTGCTTGAAGGGGTGCTGCTTTTCTGTCTGCTGTGGTGGCTGCACCGGAGACATGCTCCCGCCGGGGTTCCCTTCTTTACGTTTTTTCTCGGCTATGGCTGTTTCCGTTTTCTGGTGGAGTTTTTTCGGCAGCCGGATGAGCAGCTCGGGTTTCTCTGGGGCGGTGCCACCATGGGCCAGCTGTTGTCGCTGCCGATGATTGTCTTCGGGCTGGTCGGACTGATCATGGTGCTGCGAAGGAACAATGCATGAGTGCGGTTGACGGGGTCATCTTCGATTGTGACGGGGTGCTTTTTTCCAGTCATGACGCCAACCTGGCCTATTACAATCTCGTATTGCAGCAGCTTGGCGCGGCCCCGGTGCTGCCTGACCAGGAAGAGCGTGCCCGCCTTTGTCATACGGCCGCGAGTCCCGAAGTTTTTCGGCAGTTGCTGGGGGAGGACCGGGTGGAAGAGGCCCTTTCCCTGGCTTCGCGGGTTGATTATCGGCAGTTTCTGCATTTGATGCATCCGGAACCGGACATGGTCGAAACAGTGCGGCTGCTGGCGGCAAGGCTGCCGTTGGCCATTGCGACCAACCGGGGGAACAGCATGCCTGAAATTCTGCGTCATTTCGGCCTGGAGGATTATTTTCAGGTGGTTGTGACCAGTCGGGATGTCGCTCGGCCCAAACCGGCGCCGGACATGCTGCATCTGGCCGCCGACCGGCTCGCGACACCGCCACGACGGCTGTTGTTTGTCGGGGATTCGTCGCTTGATCAGCAGGCGGCTGTCGCCGCCGGAGTTCGTTTCGTCGCCTACCGTAATCCGGCCGAAGGGGACTGGAACATCGACTGCCTCAGCCGATTGATTGAGATCGTCTCCGGTCTGGGAGTGGCATGTCGTTCTTTGCCGGGGGTCAGTGCAGGGATTTGATCATCTCCAGAACGTGACCGTCCTTCAATCGTTTGTAGGTGACTTCATCCATCAGTGAGCGGATGATATAGACCCCTCGTCCGTGCTCATCCAGGTATTTCAGCTCCGGACTCGGCAGTCTGGTGATGTCGAACCCTTCTCCCTGATCGTAGACTCTGATGTGCAGTTTCTGGTCTTTGATGTAGATGGAGATGTGGATTTCCTTGTCGGGATCATCGTCGTTGGCATGACGGATGGCATTGCTGATCGCCTCGGTCAGAACCAGGTTGATATGATAGGCAAGCTCCTCCCGGTCCCCCTTGAAGCGTTTCAGGGTACGGGCGATATCCTCGCCGATCTTGCCGATCAGCCCCAGGTAGCGGGTCTGGTTGGGAACCTTGATGTCGACTTCGAGCTTGTCAGTCATGATTGCCTGGAAAAGGGCGGAGCGGTTTTTGCGGTCGATCCGCCCGTCAATGGTCTATTCAAAACTGGCCAGTGCTTCTTCACTGTCCGGAAAAATTTCGAACACCCGGTGAAGCCGGGTCAGTTCGAACATCGACTTGACCTGGGGTTGCAGTCCGCAGAGTTTGAGACTGCCGTTGCGGGCGCTGGCGTTCTTGAAGCCGGAAACCAGCGATCCAAGCCCTGAGGAATCAACAAAACGGACGTCGACCAGGTTGACCACCAGGTTGTTTTTGCCTTCCTCGAAGAGGTTGAGCATCTGGTTCTTCAACTCACCGCTGTTGTGGGCATCGAGGCGTTCTTCCTTGACCTGGATCAGCACAACATTGTCTTTTTCTTCAATCTGAACGATCATTGCATCTCTCCTTGCTTAGTACCTGAATTCAGTGCGTCCCTTGTCGGCGGTGAGTACAAGTCACTGATCTGCCTGAGCTTCCCCAAAATCACCAGCGAACCTGTGGGTGCGCTTCAGATTTCTGGAAATCTCATTCAGCCCAGGCACCTGCACTCTCCATCCAACAGGAACCCACTGATTCAGGTAGTATTGTTCAATGGTTATCTCTCGCATTTCGCACTCCACCTAGCATACCACAAAGCTTTCATTTGTGCTTTGCTTCAGCGGGTAAGGGCTGTTTCAGCTGTATGCCGTCAGTCGGTACCCGTGTCTTCTTCGACCTTCATCACCACCAGGGAAATATCGTCGCGGAAATTATGCACCCCGGTAAAGAGCCTGACCTGTTCCAGGAGCTGATCGATGATCTGCTGCGGTTCAAGGTCTACAAGTTCGGGAATGATGGCGCAGAGGCGTTCGTCACCGAAAAAATCCCCATGGCTGTTTTCCGCCTCGGTAATCCCGTCGGTGTACAGCAGCAGCAGGTCGCCCGGCTGAAGTTCCAGGCGTTTGCGTTCAAAACGTATCTCCTGGATCACGCCGAGGATCAGTCCTTCGGCGTCAAGCCGTTCGATTTCACCATTGGCAGCCCGGTAGACGATCGGGGGATTGTGGCCGGCACTGGAATATTCGAGCAGACGGGTCTGCGGCTGGTATTTGAGAAACACCATGGTGATGAAAAGTTCCGCCTGTCCCAGATCCTCGTAGAAAAATTCGTTCAACGCTTCCAGAACCATGTCGGTGCTTGCCAGGCTGACGGACTGGGCGCGTATGAAGGTTCGGGTTTCGGCCATCAACAGGGCTGAGCCGATATTGTGCCCGGAAACATCGGCAATCACCAGGTCGAGGGAGCCATCGTCGCGCACCAGGTAATCGTAATAATCGCCACCAACTTCCTTGGCCGGAACGCAGATGCCGGCCAGGACAATTCCCGGCAGCTGCGGAACGGTGGAGGGCAGCAGGCCGAGCTGAATGGTTTTGGCGATTTCCATCTCTTTCTGCTGCTCATGGGCTTCGATCAGTCGCTCGGTCTGCTGGTTGTTGCGCCAGGCAACACCGACCTGGCCGGCAAGGCTGGTGAAAAGCTCGACGAATTCATCGGTGAAAATGCCTTTGACCTGTTTGCTGAAGGCTGACAGTACTCCGATCGGTTCTCCTTCGATGGTGATCGGCGCGTGGGCGAAGGCTTTGATCCCCTCCCGGTGGATGATCTCTGCTGTTGCCTGTTTATCCATGAAGTCACTGTCGTTGACCACCACCGGGGAATTGGTCAGGAAAGTCTGGCCGATGCAGGTCTCCATGGTCAGTTCCCGTTCTGACTGGCCGAGGTGTTCCGAACTCATTCCCCTTTGACTGCGCACTGTCAGGGTCATGCTCTCATGGTCGATGATCCGGATGACGCAGAGGTCGAACTTGAACTGATCGCCGAGCAGGTCGAGGATTTCATCCAGGATTTTCTTCAGTGGCGCTCCGCTGGCGACCACCCGGGCCGATTCATAGAGGATGGATAATTGTTCGCGACTGGCCGTTCGGCTGATGGTCACCGAGCCGAAGATGTCAAAAACATCTTCCATCTCGCTGCCGCGGGTTGCCAGGTAGTTTTCAACAATGATGCGCGCCGGGGCGGCTCCGACGGAACCGGCCAGGGTACGCTCGGTGAAATGTTTCAACCCCGGCAGCTCAAATTCCGAAAGGCTGCCGCGCAGATCGATTTCACGATTGCCGAGATATTCTGAAATGGCCGTATGCGCCTGTTTCTCACCGATGAACTTGGTCATCAGGTCAATGAATTCGACCACGGTCGGTGCCTTGCTGATCCGCTGCCGTTCCTGGGGTTCCAGGCGTTTATCGAAGACATCAACGAATTTGCCGATCTGTTCTTCTTCACTTTCGGTCGGTTGCGAAAAGAGTGAGAGGGTCAGGAAGGCGCCGACATTGAAGAACATGGTCCAGAAGAGGGAATGGGACCAGATATCGAACCCGGACAGGCCGAACAGCTCCAGGGGACGAAGAAATTTCAGTCCAAGCAGCCCGTTCTCGAGAATGTCGCTGTGCAGCCAGCCGGACCGGACGAAGGAAGGGATCAGCAGGGTGTAGAACCAGACCAGGAAACCGAGGATCAGTCCGAGAGCCGCGCCGCGGCGGGTTGCCCGTTTCCAGTAAAGACCGCCGATCAGAGCCGGGGCGAACTGGGTGGAGGCGATAAAGGAAATCAGGCCGATATTCACCAGCGCATAGGACTCGCCGATGATCCGGTAGTAGAGATAGCCGAGAAAGATTACCGCGAGGATGGCGAAACGCTTGATGTTGATCAGCATTACCGAGAAATCACGGGTTTCGATCTGGAACTTCAGGATCAGCGGCATGATCAGGTGATTGAGGATCATGGTCGCCAACGCTACCGAGGAGACCATGACCATCCCGGCCGCCGCTGAAAAGCCGCCAAGGTAGGCGAGCATGCCGAGCCAGTGGTGACCGGTCTGCAGCGGCAGGTTGATGACGAAGTAATCGGCATTGGTGGCGTCCCCGTTATTGAGCAGCAGGCCGCCGAGGGCGATGGGAATAACGAACAGGTTGATAGCGAAAATGTAGGCCGGGAAACGCCACATGGCTTTCTTGATGTGTTCTTCATCCGAGTTTTCGATCACCATGATGTGAAATTGGCGCGGCAGGAACATGAAGGCCATCATCGAAATGAAGGTCAGGCTGAACCATTTGACATAGGGAATCTGTTCGGTGTCGATCAGCAGCAGTTGGTGGCGATCTGGAAACCTTTCGGCGAAACGGGTGAAGATATCGGTGAAACCGTCAAAAGCGCCATAGGTGATGAAAATTCCGACAGCCAGAAAGGCGACAATCTTGATCAATGATTCAAGCGCGATAGCTGCCACCAGGCCTTCATGGCGTTCCGAGGCATCGAGGTGCCGGGCGCCGAACAGGACGCCGAACAGGCCGAGAAAGAGAGCGACGACAAAGGCGGTGTCGATGTAGGAGGGCAGGCGCGGCAGGAAATGATTGAATCCGTGACTGAGCTGGGAGGCTGGAATGGTCAGGATGTCGAAGGTTTGTGAAACCGCTTTGAGCTGCAGGGCGATATAGGGCATGATGCCGACCACGGCGAAAATGGTGACGATGGCGCCCATGAACGCCGATTTCCCATAACGGCAGGAGATGAAGTCGGCGATACTGACGATATTCTGTTCTTTGCTGATGCGCACCATGCGGCGCAACAGGAACCACCAGGAAAAAGCGATCAGGGTCGGGCCGAGATAGATGGTCAGGAAGTCGAGTCCGCTGGTAGCGGCGCGCCCGACGCTGCCGTAGAAGGTCCATGAGGTACAGTAGACCGCCAGAGAGAGGGAATAGATGTTGGCATTGGAAATGATGCTCTGTCCCTGCTCCCGCTTGCGGTCGGCATAGTAGGCAACCATGAAGAGCAGGGCCAGGTAAAGAAGTGATACCAGGGCCACCAGTTCGAAAGAGCTCATGGTTGGTCCCTGTTGTCCGGTTGGCTGCTGTTGCGGTCGAGCAGTCGGGTGAAGAGAAAGATCACCATGATCGACAGCGGCCAGCCGACCATCAGATAGAGAATCAGGATGGGGATACCGAACAGGGTGGCGTCTTTATTGAAGATATGGATAAACGGGTAGTTGAGCATGACCACGCCGAGCAGGAAACAGAGCACCCAGGCTTCTTTCAGTTGTGACGGTTGCTGCATTTTCTTCATGGCCGGTCTCGTGATGGTTGGAAATAGTTGAACAATTTTGAAATTATAGCTGATTCTTTCTGCCTGTCGCGAAAAAATCCGAAAGGGCAGCCGATGGAGAACAATGCCCTTGCTTTTGTTTTATGTCCGGTTCATCGGCATCATCTGCCGATATCGGCTGGACAATCGGCAGACATGGCATAAACTCTTGATATTGTTAAAACGTTAACATAGTTCCTGTCCCTGTAAAGGGGATTTTCCGGGACCCTGATAAATTGACCGAAAGCGATCTGTCGTGCTAGATTCAGGCCTGTTCCGGAGTGACTGCCGTTGGCCACCCGAATCTTGTCACCCCCCACTTTCCGGACTCATTGCTGTTATGCCCATACAACTTCTGTTCCTCGGCCTGTTCACCTCTCTCTGCCTGCTGGCCGGATGCACCGCCGGAATCGACAGTCCCAGCCCTGAAAGTCCGACGCCGATCCCCTTTGCGGCCCGCCTGCATCATCCCGAAGCCTGGTCCTATTATTACTTCGCCCAGAGTCGCCTGCTCGGCGATGATGGAGCCCTGGAACAGGCCGAAGCTTCTCTGGACAAGGCGATGGAATTTGATCCCGATGATGCCTACCTGTCGGTTTCCCTGGCGCGATTGCGCCTGGAACAGAGGAATGTGAAGGGGGCGATCCAGGCGCTTGAGAGTGCTCTTGTCAAGGATGCCTCCCTGGTTGATGCCTATCTGCTGCTCGGCGGCATCTATTACTCCCAACGGCAGTTCGAACAGGCCATCAAGCCGCTTTCTGAAGCGGTTCGTCTCGCCCCCGAGCGGGAACTGTCCTATCTCCACCTGGGCCTTGCCTATATCGGCAACGGTGAACTGCAGCGGGCTATTGATACCTTCGAGCAGATGCTCAAGGTCGCGCCCGATTCCATTCCGGCGCGGCTCAATCTGGCTCGTGCCTATCGGCAGCTGGAACTCGGCAGTCGTGCCGGTGATTATTACCGGGATGTCCTGCGTATCGCCCCGCACCTGTTGGTTGTTTATCTCGAATATGGTGATCTGCTGGAGAAACAACGAGATGACGGACGGGCCGAAGATCTCTACCGGACCGGTCTGGGAGAGGTCACCCGCAAGGGGCCGCTTTATCACCGGCTGGCCCGGCTCCTGGTAAAACAGCAACGTTTCAACGAAGCTCTTGAATTTCTCCGCCGGCAACAGGTCGCCCAGCCGGATGACCTCGAAGCCTGGAGAAAGGCCGGACTGATCTATCTTGAACAGAAGAAATGGGATCTGGCGGCGAAAAGCTTCCGTTATATTCTCAAGCGTCGCTCCGACCTGCCGCAGATTCATTACTATCTCGGCACCGCGCTTGAGCAGCAGGAAGAATGGCCCGATGCCCTTGAGGCTTTCAACGCGGTGCCCGATGATTCGAACCTTTTCGGAGATGCTCTTTATCACCGCAGTTACCTGAATCATCAGCTGGGACATAATGACCGGGCTGTCAAGCTGCTCAGGGAGCTGATTGACCGAGGTGGCGCGCGGGCTGAATTCTACGATTATCTCGCCTCCCTCCAGAATGATGCCGGAGACAGGGCCGCTGCGCTCAGGGTTGTCAACGAGGGGCTGAAAAAATTTCCGGATGACGTTGATCTGCTCTATCATCGTGGTGTACTCGAAGAACAGAGCGGAGACCGCGCCGCGGCGATGCTGACCATGCAGCAGCTTATCACCGTCGACCCCGATCATGTCGAGGCGATGAATTTTGTCGCTTACGGTTTTGCTGAAGAAAATCGCAACCTGCCGCAGGCTCTCCGCCTGGTGCAGAAGGCGTTGCAACTCAAGCGGGCACCTCATATCCTGGATACTCTCGGCTGGGTCTATTACCGTCTCGGACAATTACAGGAGGCCCGGCAGAGTCTTGAGGAGGCGGTGCAGGGACTTGCCGCTGATCCGGTTGTTCTTGAGCATCTGGGGGACGTGTACCGCGCTCTCGGGTTGAAAGATCAGGCTGCCGATATGTATTCCCGCGCGCTCAAGGCAGCGCCGGAAACTTCGGGTCTGAGAGAGAAATTGCAGCAGGTGAGGCCGCAATGAGTTCGGCCGACAGAGTGCGCCTGGTTCTGATCTGTCTTGTTCCGATTCTGCTGCAGGCCTGTGCGGTTCCCCGGCCGGCGGCTCCGCCGGTTGTTGATGTCGGCGCCCGGGAATTGCTGCAACACCTTGAAAGCAGTGCCCGCAGGCTGCAGAGCCTGCGGGGGCTGGCCAGGGTGCGGGTTGAAAGTCCGCAGCGAAATTTCGGCGCGACCCAGGTTCTGCTGGTCAGCAAGCCGAACCGGCTGCGGGCTGAAACCCTGAGTCTTTTCGGTACGCCGATGCTGCTGTTGAGCAGTGACGGACGCCAGCTGCAGGTGCTGGTGCCGGGACAGAACCGTTTTTACCAGGGCGCGGCCAGCGGTCGCAACCTGCAGCGTTTCACCAATCTGCCGTTGCGTCTGGAAGACCTGGTGCATCTGCTTCTTTACCAGGTTCCTCTGTTGGCGGATGTTGAACGGTTGGAGGCTGATGCCGCGGGACCGTTGCTGTTTCTGTCAGGGGACGGAGACCGCCGGCAGGAACTGCAGTTCGACAATCAACTGCGGCTGGTGCGTTGCCGCCTGTCGCGCGGCGGTGCTGTCTGGCTCGATATAGGTTATGGAGATTTTTCAGCTGAGCAGAATTTCCCGCGCAGCATCTCCCTGCGATTGCCGCAGCGTGATATTCTGCTGGAGGTCCAGTTCCGACAGCTTGAAATCAACCCGCAGCTTGATCCGCGGCGTTTCGTCCTTGTCCGCCCGGCCGGAGCGAAGCTGATCGCGTTGCCTGGAGACTGATTTTATGATCCGTAAATCAGTACCTGTGTTACTGGCGTTGCTGATGATGGCGATGCTTTCCGGCTGTCAGCCAGACGAAGGTATTGTCCCCGCGTCGGACGCGGATGCCAAACCGGCCTATGGCGACACCTTCATCGAGGCATCGATCGGCGAGCCCAGCAACCTGTTGCCGATTCTGGCGACCGACAGTGCCTCATCGGAAATCAACGGTCTGGTCTACAACGGCCTGGTGCGCTACGACAAAAATCTGAAACTCGAAGGCGAACTGGCTGAATCCTGGGATATCTCACCCGACAACCTGACTATCACCTTTCATTTGCGCAAGGGGGTGAAGTGGCACGACGGGGCCCCGTTCACCTCGGCCGACGTGATGTTCACCTACCGGCTTTACATTGATCCCGACACGCCGACCGCTTACGCGGAATCCTACAAACAGGTCAAACATGCCGAGGCTCCCGACGATTACACGTTCCGGGTCACCTACGACAAGCCTTATGCTCCGGCGCTCGGCAGCTGGGCCATGAGGATTCTGCCGAAGCATCTGCTTGATGGGGTGCCGATCACCAAGAGTCCCCTGTCGCGACATCCGATCGGAACCGGTCCCTTTGTTTTCACCGAGTGGCAACCGGGGGAGAAGGTTGTGGTGGAGGCCAATCCCGATTATTTCGAAGGCCGTCCCTTCCTGAAGCGCGTTGTCTACCGGGTCATCCCGGATCAGACCACCCAGTTTCTGCTGTTGCGCAACGGGGACCTCGATTACATGGATCTGTCTCCCATCCAGTACCAGACCCAGACAGACACTCTCGCCTTCGAGCGACGTTTCAACAAATATCGCTATCTCGCTTTCAGCTACACCTATCTTGGCTATAATCTTGAAAGGCCGCTGTTTAAGGATCGCCGGGTGCGCCAGGCGCTTTCCTACGCCATCAATAAACAGGAAATCATCGAAGGGGTCCTGCTGGGACTCGGTCAGGCCGCGACCGGGCCCTATAAACCGGATACCTGGGTTTACAATCCCAATGTAAAACGCTACCCCTATGATCCTGATAAAGCGCGGGCGTTGCTGGCCGAGGCGGGATGGCATGACAGTGACGGTGACGGCATTCTCGACAAGGACGGCCAGCCGCTGCAGTTTACCATCATCACCAATCAGGGCAACGATCTGCGCATCAAGACGGGTGAGATCATGCAGCAGCGTTTCCGGGAGGTCGGTGTCTCGGTCAAGCTGCGGGTGATCGAATGGGCTGCCTTTCTGAAGGATTTCATCCATGCCGGCAATTTCGACGCCTGTATCCTCGGCTGGGCCGGAGGCCCGGAACCCGACCAGTACAATATCTGGCATTCCAGCAAAACCGGCGGACGGGAGTTGAACTTCATCCACTTCAGGAACGCCGAAGTGGATCGGTTGCTGGAGGAGGGGAGACGCACCTTTGACCAGGAAAAACGGAAAAAGATCTACGACCGCTTCCAGGAAATCCTTGCCGAAGAGCAGCCCTACACGTTTCTTTATGTGGCCGAGTCGTTGCCGGTGGTGGCGCGCCGACTGCGTGGAATCGAGCCCGCGCCGGCCGGCATCACCTACAATTTCATTCGCTGGTATGTTCCTGAAGAGGAGCAGAAATATGCCCGCTGACAACCGCCGCCTTCAAGGGAACCGCCGATGCTGAGATTTCTTGCCAAGCGCCTGCTGATGATGATCCCGCTGCTGATCGGCATTACCCTGATCTCCTTTGTCGTCATCCACCTGGCACCGGGTGAGCCGACCGATATGCAGACCGATCTCAACCCCGACGCCAGTGCCGAGCTGCAGGAGAGGCTGCGGGCCCAGTACGGTCTCGACCAGCCGCTCTATGTTCAGTACGGTCAGTGGCTCGGGCGCCTGTCACGTCTCGACTTCGGTGAATCCTTTTCCCTCGATCACCGACCGGTGATGGAGAAGATCAGGGAACGTCTGCCGATCACCATTATCATCAACCTGCTGTCGATCATCCTGATCCTGGCCGTTGCCATCCCCATCGGCATCCTGTCGGCGACCAGGCGAAATTCACTGTTTGATCGGGCGACAACGGTCTTTGTCTTCATCGGTTTCGCCATGCCGTCTTTCTGGCTGGCCCTGCTGCTGATGGATTACGGCGGTGTTCGCCTCGGCCTCTTTCCGATTGCCGGTATCCGTTCCCTCGGCCATGAATATCTCAGCTTCTCCGCCCGTATCTGGGACCTGGTTCATCATCTGATTCTGCCGGTTTTTGTTTCAGCGTTCGGCGGCCTGGCGGGATTTTCACGCTACATGCGATCCAATATGCTTGAAGTGGTCCGGCAGGACTATATCCTCACCGCCCGGGCCAAGGGTCTTTCCGAACGGGTGGTGATTTACCGTCATGCCCTGCGCAACGCCCTGTTGCCGGTGATCACCCTCCTCGGGTTGTCCGTTCCCGGGCTGATCGGCGGCAGTGTCATTTTTGAAACGATCTTTGCCATCCCGGGGATGGGAAAGCTCTTTTATGACGGGGTGATGATGCGCGATTACCCGTTGATTATGGGTGTTCTGGTTATTGGCGCGATTTTGACCCTGGTCGGCAACCTACTGGCCGATATCAGTTATGCCATGGCGGATCCACGCATCCGCCGTTCATGAATGGAGTGAGGAGGAAACTGTTTTGCCGCGATTGCTTCTATCGCTGTTGCTGGTGTTTCTGGTCAGCGGATGTGCCGCTTCGGTGACATCGCCAACAGTTCCTGTCGCCGACCGTGACGGAGACGGGGTTCCCGACAGTGTGGATCGTTGCCCCGATTCCCCCTCCACCGTCAGGATCGGGGCTGACGGCTGTCCCCTGGATGCCGACCGTGACGGGGTTTTTGATCACTTCGACCGCTGTCCCGACACCCCGCCGGGGCTGCCGGTCGGTCTCGACGGCTGTCCGCCTGATGGTGATGGCGACGGGGTTCCTGACGGCACTGACAGATGCCCGGGGACCGTCAATGACAGCAACGTCGATGACCGTGGGTGCCCGCCGGTACCGGAAACGGCCGTTTCTGCCCGCAAGGTATCGCCGCAACTCGAATTGCAGGTACTTTTTCGTACCGGTGAAAGCGTTCTGCAGGAGGGGAGCGAACGGGAATTTGAGCGTGGTGTCGCATTTATCCGCCACTATCCGCACAGAAGAGTGATTATCGAAGGGCACACCGACAGTGTCGGTCCGGCCGCCTATAACAGGCGTCTGTCGCAACGACGTGCCGAGGTTGTGCGCCAGGCGCTTGTGGACCGGCTTGGTGCCTCCGCTCCGCCGATGGAGGTGATCGGAGTCGGAGAAGATCACCCCCTGGCCGAGAACTCAAGCCAGCAGGGCCGGGCCCGTAACCGTCGCGTCGTCATTCGTATCGCGGAATACCTGAATCCGTAACGGGTCTGTTGCCCATCGCAGGAGTTGTCTGCATGCCGAAAAAGAATCTCAAACTTGGAGAAATGCTGATTCGCGCGGGAATTATCGATGAATTCCAGCTCAACTCAGCCCTTTCTCATCAACGCAATCTTGGTGGAAGGCTTGGCAACTCACTGGTCAAGCTCGGCTATATCAGCGAAAATCGCCTTCTTTCCTTTCTGGCCGATCAACTCAACTGCCCCCGCATCGATTTGGCGAAGGAGCAGATCCCGCCTGAACTGGTGGCCATGCTGCCCGAGGAGAAGGCGCGTCAGTTCAATGTGCTGCCGGTGCGTCGTGGTGAGATGTCCGGGACCGTTTACCTGCTGGTGGCCATGAGTGATCCGACCAACCTGATGGTCATCGATTCGCTGCAGTTCATGACCGGTTGCAGAATTCGACCGGCGATTGCGTCCGAAGAAGCGATCCGTGAGGCCCTCAACCGATTTTATGGCGCATCCGACAGCGAGGACGAAGAGTTGGCAGAGGCTGAGGTGCTGGTCGAATCCACGGAGACTCTGCATAAGTCTTCTCCGGTGTCGCCGCCGGCCAGGCAACGGACAACCGAAGAAAAATTACAGGCGTTGCTGGAGAAGCTGAAGGCGCTGGGGATTCTGACCCCCCGAGAATATGAGGAATTGAAGTAGTCCGCCCGCCGGTACTGCTTTGACTGAACCCTGAATCAGTGAGTACCTTGTCGGCGGACTCTCCATCCAACAGGAAATCACTGATTCACGTGAATGGATACAAACCATGGCTCATGGATTTTTTCAGGATATCATGTGGCGCCGACTGGGGCGCAATCGGATGGCGATGCTGGGGGCCGCGATTGTCCTGGCGATGTTCGTCATGGCCGCTGTCGCGCCGCTGACCGGCTATGAGCCGGGCGCCATCCAGATCTCGGAGCGTCTCCAGGGCCCGAGCCTGCAGCACTGGTTCGGGACCGATGACCTGGGGCGTGATGTGCTTGCCCGTATCTTCTATGGTGCCCGTATTTCCCTGCTGGTCGGTTTTGTGGCGGTCGGGATCGCGTCCCTGATCGGCACTGCTCTCGGGGCGCTGGCGGGGTATTACGGCGGCTGGTGGGATGCCGTGATCATGCGTTTTGTCGACATCATGCTCTGTTTTCCATCCTTTTTTCTGATTCTGGCGGTGATCGCCTTTCTGGAACCTTCGATCTGGAACATCATGATTATCATCGGTCTGACCGGCTGGATGGGGGTGGCGAGACTGGTGCGGGCTGAATTCCTCTCTCTGCGGGAACGTGAATTCGTTCAGGCCGCCCGGGCCCTCGGAGCCTCTGATTTCCGCGTCATTTTCCGCCATGTCATGCCCAACGCCCTGTCTCCGGTGCTGGTTTCGGCCACCCTCGGTGTGGCCGGCGCCATCCTCACAGAAAGTGCACTTTCTTTTCTCGGTATCGGCGTTCAGCCGCCGACACCCTCCTGGGGCAATATGCTGATTGCCGGCAAGCAGACCCTGGGAACCGCCTGGTGGCTGTCCGTTTTTCCGGGGCTGGCGATTCTGATCACGGTTCTCGGCTACAATCTGCTCGGCGAGGGGATCCGCGACGCGCTGGACCCCCGCATCCGGGAATAGACAGCAGGCCGAGCCAAAACGTCCATCTGCAGCGTTGTCCTTCTCCCGCGCCAACGACGTACCTTCCGGTATGCCTTATTCCGCGTGGGTGCGGATGCCTTGCATCCGGGCATTTTTGCTCAGCCCGGGGGAACGTGACGAGAAAGGGATGACTATGAGGGGTTGCCACAGCCTGCCGCGCAGGCTGGTTGAAGAACGGGTCGAGGCCTTCAGGGAGGGTAACTTCGGATTTATCTATGACAGTTATCATCCGGATGCGCCTTTTCTCGAACAGTTCCCCGACCGGGAAGAGTATCTTTCCTATGCCGCCGAAGAGATCGCCGGCAGTTGCACCATCGAGCGGATGACCATTCTTTATGAGCGGCAGCAGGATGCCCGGGCCGAGGTCGTGATTCAGCAACTGTTGAAAACCGCCGCGGGGTACCAGGAGTCTTTTGAGCTGGTGCGGCTTGGGATGGTCGCCGGAGGCTGGAAGTATCTCGGCAGTGAACGCATTGAACGAAAAGATTTTCAGGGCCGACCCGAAGATTTGCGGCCGAAGGATTTTGAACGTGTCCCGAACCGGTTTTTCTTCTGACCTTCCTTGTGTCCTGCGGCGACGAAACGGTCATGCCTGAGCTGCCGGAAGTCGAAACCACCAGGCGCGGCATCGCGCCATTGCTGTGCGGCAAAACAGTCAGCGATGTCATCTTGCGAACCGCCCGGCTCCGCTGGCCGATCGATCCGGAATTGTCCGAACATCTTGCCGGACAGACCCTGCAGGCGGTAACGCGTCGCGCCAAGTACCTGATCTTTTCCTTTCCATCCGGCACATTGCTGCTTCATCTCGGCATGTCCGGTTCGCTGCGGGTTGTTCCCGCCGGTCTGGCGGCGGGCAGGCATGACCATGTCGATATCCTCTTTTCTGACGGCAACAGCCTGCGCCTGACCGATCCGCGGAAATTCGGGGCTGTTCTCTGGAGTGACGGTCCGGTTGCCGATCATCCGCTGCTGGTCCGACTCGGTCCCGAACCCTTTGCTGCTGACTTCAACGGCCGCTATCTTCATCAGCGGTCACGTCGCCGGCAGATTGCCGTCAAGACTTTGATCATGGATCAGAAGGTGGTGGTCGGAGTCGGAAATATCTATGCCAGCGAGGCCCTGTTCCGGGCTGGAATTCGACCCGACCGTACCGCCGGCAGCATCGCTGCGGTCCGCTATGACCGGTTGGCGGAAGCTGTCAGGGATGTTTTAGCCGAGGCGATCGCCGCCGGCGGCACCACCCTGCAGGATTTTCAGCAGGTCGACGGCCGTCCCGGATATTTCAGACAGAAGCTCATGGTTTACGGGCGGGCCGGGGAAAAGTGCCGTGAATGCGGCGGGGATATCCAGTCCTGCAGGATTGGACAGCGTTCGACCTTTTTCTGCCGTCATTGCCAGCGTTGAAGCGGGAGGCTGCCATGCACGATTTTCATTTCACCATGCCCTACAAGGTCCGGGTCGCCGATATCAATTACGGCGGCCATGTTTCCAATGCCGTGGTCCTGAATTATTTTCAGGATGGCCGCATCGCTTACCTCGACCGCCTCGGCGGATTCAGCGAAATGGATATCGGCGGCTGCGGCATCATTCTGCCGGAGGCCCATGTGCTGTACCGGGCGGAAATGTTTCTCGGTGACGAGCTGATCATCGGAGTGCGGATCTCCAGACTGGGCAGATCCTCAATGGTCATGGCCTGCCGGATCGAACGGGACGGCGAGGTGACCGCCGAAGGGACGACCAACCTTGTTGCCTTCGATTATGTTCGGAGAAAACCGGTTCGGCTGCCGGATAAATTCGTTGCCGCGGTGCGGCAGATGGAAGGTTTGCCGCAAGAATGACAAAGGACGGATTCCGTTGTGGAATCCGTCCTTTGTCGATTCAATCCGGGCGGTTGGCCTGTCAGTCAGTGCGCCTGGCTGATTTCCACCAGGGTCAGTTCGTAGGTCAGTTCTTCTCCCGCCAGCGGGTGATTGGTGTCGAGAGAAATGGTCGACTCGCCGATTTCCGCCACCCAGGCCGGGTAGGCTTCATCGTCCTCGCCGAGCAGTTCGAGCATCATCGACTCTTCAATCTCGAAATCATCCGGAAATTCACTTCGCGGCACGGCGATGACGCCGCGTTCATCACGTTCACCATAGGCATCCGAGGGGCTCAGGGTCACGGTCTTCTGTTCACCGACCTGCATGCCGAGAATTGCTTTTTCCAGGGCCGGAAAAACTTCATCATCGCCGACGGTAAATTCCAGCGGCCCGCCGCCGCAGTCGCAGTCGTCATCGTGGCATTCATCCGAAGAATCGAAGATGGTGCCGTCCTTGAGTTTGGCGACGAACTGAAATTTGACCCGATCGCCGGTTTTGACCTGGCTCATACTTAATTGTCCTTTCTTGAACCTTTTGACCATCCTGTTTGATGCTTTCGCAAAAAAGCATCAGGAGTGTTGGCTAAGCCATTCTGTTTGACCGAACCCTAAACCAGAAGAGGGGGCAGGGCAAGTAAAAATCCGGTGGGAAAGGCGGGAAAGAAAAGAGGGGGACAGCGGATGCTGTCCCCCTCTGCTTCAGCTTTGGATGCTAGCGGTCGGTTACAGGCCGAGTTGTTTGAAGAAATCATTTCCCTTGTCATCGACCAGGACAAAGGCGGGGAAGTTCTCCACCTCGATTTTCCAGACCGCCTCCATGCCGAGCTCCGGGAAATCGAGGCATTCAACTTTCTTGATGTTCTGATCGGCCAGCAGGGCGGCCGGACCGCCGATGGAACCGAGGTAGAAGCCACCGTGCTTTTTGCAGGCGTCGGTAACCTGCTGGCTGCGGTTGCCCTTGGCGATCATCACCAGCGAGCCGCCGTTCTCCTGCAGCAGACCGACGTAGGAGTCCATGCGACCGGCGGTAGTCGGTCCGAAGGAACCGGAGGGGCGTCCCTCGGGAGTCTTGGCCGGACCGGCGTAGTAGATCGGGTGTTTTTTCAGGTAGTCGGGCAGCGGTTTCCCGGCATCGAGAATCTCCTTGAACTTGGCGTGGGCGATGTCGCGGCCGACCACGATGGTACCGTTGAGCAGCAGCGCGTCACCAACTTTGAGTTTGGTCAGCTGGGCGAGGATCTCCGTCATCGGTTGGTTGAGGTCGATTTTGGTGCCGTGTTCGTGTTTGGCCAGCCGCATTTCTTCGGGAAGCAGGCGGCCCGGATCGCGGTCAAGCTGTTCGACGAACAGACCCTCACGGGTGATCTTGGCCTTGATGTTGCGATCGGCCGAGCAGGAGACCGCCATGCCGACCGGGCAGGAGGCGCCGTGGCGCGGCAGACGGATGACACGAACGTCGTGGGCGAAGTACTTGCCGCCGAACTGGGCGCCGATACCGAGATCATAGGCGGCCTGCAGCAGTTTCGCTTCCAGGGCGGTGTCACGGAAGGCCTGCCCGTGCTCGTTGCCCTCGGTCGGCAGTCCGTCGAGGTACTTGGCGGTTGCCAGTTTGACGGTTTTCATGCAGGCATCGGCCGAGGTGCCGCCGATGACGAAGGCGATATGGTAGGGCGGGCAGGCCGCGGTACCGAGGGTTTTCATTTTCTCGACCAGGAATTTTTCCAGCTTCTCGGGGTTGAGCAGGGCCTTGGTCTCCTGGTAAAGCATGGTCTTGTTGGCGCTGCCGCCCCCCTTGGCGATGAAGAGAAACTTGTAGGCATCCCCCTCGGTGGCGTAGAGGTCGATCTGCGCCGGCAGGTTGGTGCCGGTGTTTTTCTCGCTGTACATGTCGAGGGCGACGGTCTGGCTGTAGCGCAGGTTGTTTTCAGTATAGGTCTTGAAAACGCCTCGGGAAATCATCTCCTCGTCATTGGCTCCGGTCCAGACCTGTTGGCCTTTTTTGGCGACGACGGTGGCGGTGCCGGTGTCCTGGCAGGTCGGCAGCTCGAACCGGGCGGCCACCATGGCATTGCGCAGGAAGGCCATCGCCACTCCCTTGTCGTTTCGGGAGGCTTCCGGGTCCCGGAGGATCTTCGCCACGCTTTCATTGTGTTCGGGGCGCAGCAGGTGGGCGACATCGCGCATGGCGGTATTGGCCAGAACGGTCAGGGCTTCGGGGTCGACCTTGAGCACCTCTTTCCCGGCGAATTTTTCAACCGAAACATATTTCTCTGAATCGGGGATCTTGTAGTAGCTGGTCTCGTCTTTGGCAAGAGGGAAGGGGTCTTGATAGAAGAAATCCGGCATGGCTGCTCTCCTTTGCGAGGTGACTCCTCAAAACCGTGAATAGTCCCCGGAGTCGAGGTCATTGGAAAAGGCAGCGGAAGAGGAGACCGCTGCCGACGTTTAAGTGGCGCAAGTGTCCCGTGTGGTTCATCATGTCAATCCATTCTGAGTCATTTTGGTTGTGGTCAAGGCGCGCCGACGACGGCCTGGCCGGAGTTAAGCCGAGGAGGCGAAACGCAGAGCACAGCCAAAAGGGCCAGAATGGGAAGGCAGGATGAACCGCACGGGGCGCTAGTATAAAAGAATTGTATACACTTGGAAAGCGCAAAAAATAACCGCAGCGGTTTCCGTAAGCCGTCAATCGGTGCGGAAATTTTGCATTTCGCGGTGTTTTCAGATAGTTTGAGCTAACCCTGAATCCGTGAATTCAGGCTATCCTGATTCCCGGCGGTGCTGTCATGCAGAAAATTCTCAAACAGATTCTTACTTCGCGCGTCTACGAAGCCGCCATCGAGACTCCTCTGGATGAGGCTCCCGAACTGTCGCGGCGGCTCGGTAACACGGTCCTGCTCAAGCGGGAAGACCTGCAGCCGGTCTTTTCGTTCAAATTGCGGGGGGCCTACAACCGCATGGCGAACCTTGACGAACACCAGCGTGAGCGGGGAGTGATTGCCGCTTCGGCCGGGAATCATGCCCAGGGGGTTGCCTATTCGGCGAGAAAACTGGGCGTTTCCGCCCTGATCGTGATGCCGGCCACGACCCCGCAGATCAAGATTGACGCGGTTGAGCGCCTCGGCGGTGAGGTTGTGCTGCACGGCAACAACTATTCCGAAGCCGCCGATTACTGCCGACAGCTTATTTCTGAAACCGGCCGGATGTATATCCATCCCTTTGACGATGAACTGGTCATTGCCGGCCAGGGAACCGTGGCCGATGAACTGTTGCGGCAGAATCCGGGGCGTCTTGATGCGGTCTTTGTACCGGTCGGTGGTGGCGGCCTGATTGCCGGGATGGCGGCTTATATCAAGGCGTTGCGACCGGAAATCCGTGTTATCGGCGTCGAGCCGGTGGACAGCGCCGCCATGGCCCGCTCCCTTGAGGCCGGTCGCAAGGTGTCTCTTGATTCGGTCGGGATCTTTGCCGACGGTGTCGCGGTACGCGAAGTCGGTGACCTGACCTTCGACTGCTGCCGCAAGTATGTCGATGAAATCATCGAAGTCGATACCGACGAATTGTGCAGCGGCATCAAGGCGGTCTACCAGGCAACCCGTTCCATCGTCGAGCCGGCTGGTGGGCTGGCCCTGACCGGATTGATGAAATATGTGCGCGAACGGAAGCTGCGGGGAGCCACCCTGGTGGCTGTCAATTCCGGCGCCAACATGAATTTCGAACGTCTGCGCTATGTCGCCGAACGAACCCTGATCGGGGAGAACCAGGAGGCGATTTTTGCCGTTTCGATTCCGGAACAACCGGGAGCATTGAAGCGTTTCTGCAGCGAAGTCCTCGGGGAACGCAATATCACCGAATTCAATTACCGTCTTGCCGGAAGGGAGGCGGCGCAGATTTTCGTCGGCCTTTCGATGCGTGATCTGGCAGAGCGTGATTCCTTTGCCCGGGATCTGGCCGGGGCCGGTTTCTCAGGCCTTGATCTGACCGACAACGAACTTGCCAAGACCCACGTCCGTTACATGGTCGGTGGCCGTTCCGACCAGGTTCGGGATGAAGTTCTCTATCGCTTCTGGTTTCCTGAGGTTCCCGGGGCCCTCAGTCGTTTTCTGGCGGCGATGGGAGCCAACTGGAACATCTCCCTGTTTCACTATCGGACCCAGGGGGGGGACTACGGCCGGGTTTTGATCGGCCTGGAAATTCCGGCCGGTGAGCAGGACGCCTTCCATTCTTTTCTTGACAATCTCGGTTATCATTACATTGACGAAAGCAACAATCCCGCTTACCGTCTTTTCCTGTAGGTTGTTCTATTCTCTCACCACCATTTAACCGTGGTGCCGTCTTTTCGCTTTTTCCCGTCCGGGTATTCGGCGGCCATTCAGAAGTGAATGGCCGCGGCACATTCTTTGTGGTTGGAGAAAAATCTTTCTTTACTGTTCTTCGAGACAGGGCGCCGTCAACCAGAATCATTTCATGTTCTGAATTTTTCCTTAAATGCCAACCCGGTTATATACCTGAATCAGTGAACCCCTTGTCGGCGGATAGCACAAGTCATTGATCTGTCTGAGTTTTCCAATAATCACCAGCGAACCTTTGGGTGCGCTTCAGATTTTTGGAAACCTCATCCAGACCAAGCACCTGCACTCTCCATCCAACCGGAGTTCACTGATTCAGGGTACTTAAGCAAAAAATGCATTATCATTTGTCGCAGATTGTCACTGTTATTTTTGACGGGTCGGAGCAGGGAGGCTAACTGTTGATGAATTAAGGTATTCTTCATGGTTGGCACTGGTATGAAGAATGCATAATCAATTGATCGTTGTAGACGTGTTCCATGTGACTGAACGGAGTGGGGGGTATGGCGATGTTGACGAAGGTGCTTGTGGTCGATGACGACCGCTTCATGCGCCGTGTGTTGGCGGATCTGCTTGCAGAGAGCGGATTTGTCACGGTTGAAGCCGAGAACGGCATTCAGGCCTGTGACGTTGCGCTGGCCGAGATGCCGGACGCTATCGTCATGGATCTGGTGATGCCGGTTCTTGATGGAGCCGAGGCCTGTCGCCGGTTGCGTGCCCTGCCGCAATTCCGTACCACGCCGATACTGATGCTGACCTCGCGGACTGATCGTCAGGGAGCTGTCAATCCTTTTCAGGTCGGCGCCGATGATTATCTCTCCAAGCCCTTTGACACCGGTGACCTGCTGGCTCGCCTGCAGGGGAACCTGGTCAAGAAGCGTACCCTTGACGCCCTCGAAGAGCAGGCCCGTGACTACCAGGCCCTGCTCGACATATCCGAATCGATCACCTCCAGTCTTGAAACTTCGCAGATCCTGCAGCGGATCGTCACCAAGATCGCCAGGCACATCGCCAACGTGGTCCGCTGTTCCATAGCCGTGATCCAGGAAGACGGCAGTGCCGGTTTTATTCTCGCCTCCAGTGACGATGACAGCCTAGGTGAATTGCGTATCGATCTCTCCAGGTATCCCGAAATCGGACAGGTGATGCAGAGCGGTCAGACGCTGCTGATCAGGGATGTTGATCATGATCCGTTGCTTGAGAAGGTTCGTCCCCTACTCAAGGGACGCGGTTTCAACGCCATCCTGGTCTTGCCCATCCACAGCCGCAACCGGGTGATCGGGGTGATGATCCTGCGGGTTGACCGCAAGGGAGGGGAACTCAGTGACAAGGAAGTCGAGTTCTGTCAACTGATTGCCGATGTCGCGTCGGGCCCGTTGCGTAACGCCCGGTTCTTCAGGCAACTGCGCAGTGAATCGGAACTGTTGCGCAACGCCAAGCAGGGGCTCGAAGACGAATTGCAGCTCAAGGCGGTCTATGAGCAGCTGTTCGAAAATGCCTCCGAGGGGCTGGTTGCCGTCAATACCGCCGGCGACGTGGTTTTCGCCAATCGTTGCGCCCTTGAAATCGTTGGTTATTCGCGGGACGAACTGCAGGGCGCCCGCCTGGAGAGCCTGCTTGACAGAAGGACTCTGCTGCTTGCCCTGGGGGCCTGGAAAAATGGCAGGGTCAAGGATGGGCGGGTGCGGATGGATGTCTCCATCCGGCGGCGTGACGGTGCTGAGCGCCTGTTGTCTGTCAGCGCCCGGCAGCAGTTGGTGCTGGATGACCTGGTCATTGTCGCCTTTCGGGACGTTACTGAAAAACGCAAGGTTGAGAAAGAGCTGCAGGAAACCAAAACGATTCTTGAAAAAGCCAACAACAGGCTGCAGCAGATGGATCAGGTAAGGGCCGAGTTTTTAAATACCGCGACCCATGAATTGCGTATCCCGGTGACCATTGTGCATGGCTACTGTTCATTGCTGATGGAGATGGGAAGCGCCAACCTGACTGAGCAGCAGCGGGAATTTCTGGCGGCAGCCTATGAAAGCAGCGAGCGGCTGGTCGATCTGATCAACAATATGCTTGATCTGTCCCGTTTCCAGGCGGGAAAGATGGCCCTTGATCTGAGCAGCGGTGACCTGCGTGAAACCGTTGTTCAGGTCTGCAGTGACCTGGCATCGATTGCCGATCGGGAAGGGCTGACCCTTCATTTCAATGACCTGCCGTCCTGTCGGGCCCGCTATGATGAACATAATATTCAACGGGTGCTGACCAACCTGCTCGGCAATGCCATCAAATTCACGCCGGACGGCGGCGAGGTGCGCGTCAGTTTTGGTGAGGCACCGGATGGGATTCGGGTCTCTGTCGAGGATACCGGCAAAGGCATTCCGCGCCAGGTGCTGCCGCGGTTGTTCGAAGAATTCACCCAGGTCGGCAAGGATGATGCCCGGCGTGGTACCGGTCTCGGCCTGGCGATCTGCAAAAAGATCATCGAGTCGCATGGCGGCCGTATCTGGGCGGAGAGCAGGCCCGGGGCCGGCAGCCGATTCTCTTTTACCCTCCCTGGCTGCGAAGACTGAATTTCATCGTTTCCGGTTGGTTGTTTCCAATTTCACCCGCATCATCCTTTAAATAATTGACAGTTTCGCTCAGGTATGTTATCAGTCTCCGCAAATGGTTGGCCACGCGTTTATTGCCAGAAGGGGAGGTCGTCGTGTTTCAGACTCTGCGAGAAGACTTTCGGGTTGTTTTTGAGCGGGATCCGGCTGTCAGGAGCGTTCTTGAGATCCTGCTTTGTTATCCCGGTTTTCATGCCGTTCTTTTCTATCGTCTGGCCCACTGGTTCTGGACACGCAAGTTCTACCTGGCGGGCCGTTTTATTTCGCATCTCGGTCGCTTCTTCACCGGGATTGAAATTCATCCCGGTGCGCAGATCGGCAAGGGGTTTTTTATCGACCACGGCATGGGGGTGGTGATCGGTGAGACCGCCGAGATCGGCGAGAACTGCACCCTGTATCATCAGGTTACTCTTGGCGGAACCTCCTGGGCCAAGGAGAAGCGTCACCCGACTCTCGGCAACAACGTGATCATCGGCTCCGGGGCCAAGGTTCTGGGTCCCTTCAAGGTTGGTGACGACAGCAAAATCGGTTCGAATTCCGTGGTCGTCAAAGAGGTGCCGGAAAATTCCACGGTTGTCGGAATCCCCGGCAAGATCGTTATTTCAGAAGGCAAGAAGACCGAGCCGAAGCTTGATCTGGAGCATGGTCAACTGCCCGACCCCGAGGCCAAGGCGATTTCCTGCCTGTTCGATCAGATCCGGACTCTCGAACAGCGGATCAAGGATTTGACGGCTGAGCAGGAGCGTCTCAAGGCGGTCGTTGATCCCGCCGGGCAGGTGCAGAATTCATGATGGAGTCTTAACCGGATGCGACTTTCGACCAAAGCCCAGTACGCGGTGCGCGCCATGGTCAGCCTCAGCCTGCATCATGAAGAGGGCCCGGTATCGATCAAGGATATTTCCGCCCGCGAGGCGATTTCACTCCCTTACCTCGAACAGCTCTTCGTCAAGTTGCGTCGTGGAGAAATTGTTACCAGCGTTCGTGGTCCCGGCGGTGGTTACCGCCTGGCGCGTCCGGCGGACGAGATCCGGGTTGATCAGATCATCGACAGCGTTGAAGAGACTCTGGTCCCGGTTTCCTGTATGGATGCCGATGGCAGCTGCCAGTGTGATGAACAATGTGTCACGCACAATGTCTGGCAGGGGCTGGGTGAACGCATCCGTTCCTTTCTTTCCTCGATCACTCTTGAGGACCTCACCCGCGAAGCCCGGGAAAAGATCCGCCGGTAATTTTTCCTGAAAGCCTTTCCCGTCAAGTCTATCCCGGAGGATACGGGTGAAACAGATCTATCTTGACCATAACGCCACCACGCCGATTCATCCCGAGGTCCTGGAGGCGATGCTTCCTTTTCTGCGCGACCATTTCGGCAACCCGTCCAGCATTCACTGGGCCGGGCGCGCCGTGGCCGGCGCCATCGAGCAGGCGCGTGAGCAGGTGGCGTCACTGCTTGGCTGCCGGGCCGCTGAAATCGTCTTTACCTCCTGCGGCAGTGAGGGTGACAATCTGGCCATCAAGGGGACGGTCGACGCGCTTCGCGGTCAGGGAAACCATATTATTACCACCGAGGTCGAGCATCCTGCGGTGCTAGAGACCTGCCGCTATCTGCAGGAGCGTGGCTGCCGGGTAACCTTTCTGCCGGTCGACAGGCGGGGAGCCCTTGACCTTGAGCAGCTTGAGTCCGCCATCACCGATCAGACCATCCTGATTTCGGTGATGTGGGGCAACAACGAAACCGGCAATCTTTTCCCCCTTGCCGAAATCGGGGCCATTGCCGCGCGGCACAAGGTCTGTCTGCACAGCGATGCCGTGCAGGCAGCCGGTAAACTGGCGATCGATGTCAGGGCCGCCGGTATTGATCTGCTGGTCCTGTCCGGGCATAAGATCGGTGCCCCCAAGGGCGTCGGCGCTGTTTATATCAAGAACGGGACCCGTCTTTCGCCGCTGCTGCATGGTGGTCACCAGGAACGCAACCGGCGCGCCGGGACCCATAATGTCGCCTCTATCGTCGCCCTGGGGAAGGCCTGTGAACTGGCCGCTGCCGGGCTCGCGACCTACCGACAACAGGTGAGACGATTGCGGGACCGCCTTGAGGACGGGATTCTCGCCACCATCCCCCAGGTGCATCTCAATGGTCACCCGGATCGGGACCTGCGCCTGGCCAATACTCTCAATATCAGTTTTGCCGGTATTGAGGGGGAATCGCTGCTGCTCAATCTCGATCTGCACGGCATTGCCGCCTCCAGCGGCAGTGCCTGCTCTTCAGGGTCACTGGATGCTTCGCATGTCCTCAGGGCGATGGGGCTGGAGTCCTCGCTCGCCCGTTCCAGCGTACGTTTCTCCCTCGGCGCGGAGACCACGGAGGAGGATATTGACCATGTTCTTGAGGTGCTGCCGGCATCGGTGCAGCGACTGCGGGAGATGAGTCCGGTGTATAAGGCGTGAGATGTGAGATGTGAGATGTGAGATGTGAGATGTGAACGGGGGCGGACCGTGGGTGGTTGGCCCTCTGGTTTTTTGTGCTGTGCTATTCTGAAGTCTCCGGTAAGATGCCGCTTTCAGGCATTCGTCCAGCGTTGCAGAGGATGTTGATGGATAAACGAGAACGCATTGTCGTCGCCATGAGCGGCGGGGTTGATTCCTCGGTCGCCGCGGCCCTGCTCAAGGAACAGGGTCACGAGGTGATCGGCATGACCATGCAGATCTGGGATTATTCCAGGTTCACCGCTCCCGACGGCAAGAGTTTCGGGACCTGCTGTTCCCTGGATGATGTCTACGACGCCCGGCGGGTGGCGGAACAGATCGGGATTCCCTTCTATGTCGTCAACTTCGAAGAGGCGTTTCAGCAGGCGGTCATCGATCGCTTCTGTGATGATTACTTTGCCGGTCGTACGCCCAATCCCTGTGTCCTCTGCAACCAGGTTCTGAAATTCGAACGACTGCTGCACAAGGCCCGGGAGCTGCAGGCCGACGCGCTGGTCACCGGTCACTACGCCCGCATCGAGTACGGGCAGGACCGTTACCGGCTGCGCAAGGGGGTTGACGCCGGCAAGGACCAGACCTATTTCCTCTATACCCTGACCCAGGAACAGATGGCCATGGTGCGCTTCCCTCTCGGCGGTATGACCAAGGAGGAGGTGCGCGGTCACGCGGCGCGCCTCGGCCTGCGGGTGGCGGAGAAGGCCGAGAGCCAGGATATCTGCTTCGTTCCGGATGGTGACTACGTGCGTTTTCTGGAAGAGGAAAGAGGGGCGGGACAGTTGAACGGCGAGATTGTTCATGTCAGCGGCCGGGTTCTCGGCCACCACCGGGGAACCTATCGCTACACCATCGGTCAGCGTCGCGGGCTCGGCCTGAGCTGGCCCGAGCCCCTGTACGTGATCGCCATCGATGCCGCCGGACAACAGGTGATCGTCGGGGAAAAACAGCACCTGGCGGTCGCCCGGCTTGAGGTCGGAGACGTCAACTGGCTGATTCCGGAACCGCGGCGGGCCCTGCGGGCGTCCTGTCGCATCCGCTATCGTCATCAGGAAGTGCCGGCCACCATCACCCCCCTTGACGACGGTTCAGCGGAGGTCCGGTTTGACATCCCGCAAGCGGGCGTCACACCAGGGCAGGCGGCGGTTTTCTACACCGGGGACGAGGTCCTCGGCGGAGGATGGATCAAGTGAAGCGGACCGTTGCTATTGCCACTCTCGGCTGCAAGACCAACCAGTTCGAGTCGGCGGCCATGGAGGAGCGGTTGCGCGAAGCCGGCTACCAGGTGATCCCCTTCGAGGAGGGGGCCGACCTGGTGGTGGTCAATACCTGCACGGTGACCGCCGCCACCGACTCCCAGTCACGCAACCTGATCCGCCGCGCCCGACGGCTCAACTTTGACTGCCGGGTGATCGTCACCGGTTGCTACGCCCAGATCGACCCGTCCGCCATCAGTTCCATCCCCGGCGTGGCGATGGTGATCGGTAATGACGAGAAAAAGGATTTGCTGCGTTACCTTGCCGAGGAGCATGAGGCTCAGTTCGTTGCCGTCGACAACCACAGCCACAGTCGGGGCCAACTGCCGCTCTCCCTCTCCAGTTTTACCGAACGCAGCCGTGCTTTTGTCCAGATCCAGAGCGGTTGTGACGCTTTCTGTTCCTACTGCATCATTCCCTACGCCCGCGGCAGCAGCAGATCGCTTCCGACTTCAGACGTCCTGCGTCAGATTGCCGGTCTTGCCGAGCGTGGGTTCCCCGAGGTGGTGCTGACCGGTATCCACATGGGGGCCTATGGCAGGGATCTTGAGCCGGAGACGAACCTGCTGGAACTGGTGCGCCGGATTGAGGATGAGATCGAACTGCCGCGTCTGCGTCTCGGTTCGCTGGAGCCGACCGAAATTCCCGACGGTCTGCTTTCCCTGATGTCCGATTCGGACAAGATCTGCCCGCATCTGCATATTCCGCTGCAGGCCGGGGACAACGAAGTTCTCAGGCGGATGAACCGCCACTACGATACCGCCTTTTTTCACCAGTTGATCGAGCGGATTCACCGGAAGTTGCCGGAAGCCGCTATCGGCCTTGATGTCATCGCCGGTTTCCCCGGCGAGAGCGAGGTCGAGTTCGAGAACACCCGGCGCCTGATCGAGAACCTGCCGATTTCGCATCTGCACGTTTTCCCTTACAGCCGTCGTCCCGGAACACCCGCGGCCTCCATGCCCGACCAGGTGCCGGGAGATGTCGCCAGGCAGCGATGCGCCATTCTGCGCAGCCTTGGTGAACGCAAAAACCGCAGTTTTGCCGAGCAGTTTATCGGCCGTGTCCTGGAGGTCGTGGTCGAAGGCGGCAACCGCGGCGGCTGGGGACGTGGCCTGGCCCGCAACTACCTGACGGTCCAGTTTCGCGGCGGCAGCAAATTGCAGGGCAGGCGTGCCTGGGTCAAGGTGGAGGGCTGGAGCCCGGCCGGACTGCGCGGATCGCTGATATGAAAGGGCCGGGGTCAGGATTGCGGCTTTTTCATGATGAAAATCAGGAAAGGCCAGAGTGGTACCCCGATCCGCTGGCGGAAGAGCAGTTTTGCGCCGGCCCGTTCCAGTGCTGGCAGTACGCTGACCGGTCGACATCCCATTGACAGTATCGGGTATCTCCAGGCCAGGGTTTCGATTTTGTCAGCTGCCCAGTGAATGAAAGGGTTTTCTGCTTCGGTGGAGTGGGCGACAGCTATTTTCCCACCCGGACGGGTAACCCGGTACAACTCCAATGCCCCCTGCCTCGGGTCTGTCAGTGGGCAGAGGGAGTAACTGGAGAAAACCAGGTCGAAACTGTTGTCGGGAAAAGGCAGGCGGGTCATATCGCCGACCAGCCAGCTGGTTCGCTCAGTGAGGTCTTCTTGCAGCGTTTTTTTGCGCCCCGTTCTGAGCATCGTTTCGTTCAGGTCCAGTAGTATGACGTGGCTTGTCGCGCCCGACATTTTTGCGGCCAGGAGACCGCAGCTGCCGGTTCCGGCGCCGCAGTCCAGAATTTTTTCCTCCGAAGTTATGGTTTTTTCCACCAGCATCCTGCGTCCGCGCTGGTCCGCGCCTGCAGTCAGGAGTCGGTGCAGCGTATCGTAATGCGCGGCCAGGCGACTATAGATGTCCTGTATTTTTTCACGCGTGAGTGCCTTTCGCATCTTTTCATCTCCTGTTGTCAGCATATCACCGTCTGAAGGTTTCTCTCTGGATGCAGGAGACGGGCAGTCATTTCAATTGCTGGACATAGAACGTTGGTATATTGTTTTGAACGGGTTCTCGGCCACGGAGGATTTCTATGACTGTGCAGCACGGTCCGATCAGGGAACGCATCGATTGGGTATTCGATCTTGCCCGTCGTCATACTGCCGAATTTCGCAGTCCCGAGGCCTGTCTGGCGAGGGAACTGTACCTGTCCCGCCATCCCACCGCCATTGTGGTTCTCAAGTGCATGGACGGGCGCATTAATGTCCCGGTTGTGACCGGGACGCCCCCCGGGATTATCCAGCCGCTCCGCAACCTGGGAGGGATGTTTGATCTCGGTTGGCCCTATCTCGGAGAGGTGCTGGGCAGCCACGTGCAGAAGATGGTTGCCAACGGCAAGCGGGTTCTGATTCTGATCACCTATCATTTTTCTCGTGGCAGTGTTCAACGAGGGTGCGCCGGCTTTGGTTATGATACGAATGCCGCGATTGCCTTCACCCATCGTATCAAGGATCAGGCGGAACAGATTTTTGGTCGGGATCACGCGACGGTCTATCCGCTGATCTGCGGTTTCGAGACTGATGAAGAGGCCCTGCTGCTGCATGGTTGCGGGGATGAGGTTCTTGACCTGTCGCTGGTTGGTGTGGGAGAGGGCGACGCATTGCCGAGGCGGGTTGCTGAACTTTACCCGGATATGCCGGAACAGGTTCAGGTGGATTTGCTGCGCCTGTTGCAGGGAAATCTCAAATGGATTGCCAAGGTCCGGGGAAGCCAGCGGGCCCTGGAGATTGAACATCGGGAGTGGATGATCTGCCTCGGGCGGGGGTTTGATTTTCTTCACACTCCGAACCTGGCCCTGATAATCGGTCCCTACAGCCCTGATCTGGCAGACCCGATCCACAAAGCCGCCGGGATCATTGAAAACAATATGCAGGCCGGGCGAATTCCGGATGATGGTTTCCTTCTGCTGGCATCAGTCCCCTACGAGGAGATCGGGCCGGATCGTGCCCGAGCGGAATTGAAGTCCAGTTTTCTGGCTGATTTTGCTGCTGATGTCATCCGGTCGCGTTTCCCTCAGCTTGCGCCGAAAATGCATTGTCGCAAGGCGATTCTTTCCTGGCGGTCACGGGAACTGGACCTGTTGCCGGACGCGGACTGAGTCGCCGTTCGCGTCCAGGAGCGGTTTTATCCATGCAGGCGGAGGAATAGAGATGCTCGGTGCCATTGCCGGTGACATCATCGGTTCCCGTTTTGAACATCATCCGACCCAATCAACCGATTTTGCATTGTTCGCACCGCAGTGCCGGTTGACGGATGACACGGTGCTGACCTGCGCCGTGGCGGATGCGCTGCTGAACGATCGTCCCTATGATGAGAGCCTCAGGGACTGGTTCCGGCGTTATCCGGATGCCGGCTACGGCGCCCGTTTCATCCGTTGGGGAATGACCGACGGGGCCGGTCCGTACAATTCCTTCGGCAACGGTTCGGCGATGCGGGTCAGTCCGGTCGGCTGGTTGTGCGGGGAACTGGAGACGGTGCTCGGGGAGGCGGCCCGGAGCGCGGCAGCAACCCATGATCACCCGGAAGGGGTCAAGGGCGCCCAGGCCGTGGCGAGTGCGATCTGGCTGGCGCGAAAGGGTGAAAAAAAGATTGCTGTGAAACAATTTATCGAGGAAAACTTCAACTACAATCTGAGCCGCACTCTGGCGGAGATTCGGCCCGGCTATCGCTTCGATGTCAGTTGCCGGGGGTCGGTTCCCGAAGCCATCATCTGCTTTCTCGAAGCGGATAGTTTTGAAAGCGCCATCCGCAACGCAATCTCCCTCGGCGGCGACGCCGACACCCAGGCCGCCATCGCCGGTTCCATCGCCGAAGCCTGTTATGGCCCGGTCCCGGAATTCATTCGCACCCGCGTCAGGCCTTTCCTCCCGCCGGACATACAGGAAATTCTCCGAGCCTTTGACCTGAATCAGTGAGCTCCTTGTCGGCGGACAGCACAAGTCATTGATCTGCCTGAGCTTCCCAAAAATCACCAGCGAACCTGTGGGTGCGCTTCAGATTTTTGGAAATCTCATTCAGAGCAAGCACTTGCACTCTCCATCCGACAGGAACTCACCGATTCAGCGTAACCGAACATCACACCCGCCTCGCACCTCGCACCTCGCACCTCGCACCTTGAGCCTTGAACCTTGAGCCTTGAACCTTGAGCCTTGAACCTTGAGCCTTGAACCTTGAGCCTTGAACCTTGAGCCTTGAACCTTGAGCCTTGAACCTTGAGCCTTGAACCTCGCCCCTCACCCCCTGAACAACATCTGCGCTGCGTCGAAGATCGTCTCGGACAGGGTGGGGTGGGGGTGGATGACGGCGCGCAGATCTTCCCCGGTTGCCGCCATCTCCAGGGCCAGCACCGCTTCGGCAATCAGTTCCCCCGCTCCCGGTCCGACCAGCCCGACACCCAGGAGACGGTCATTCTCCGCGTCGACGATTAGTTTGGTCATGCCGTCATGACGTCCCAGGGTCAGGGCACGCCCATTTCCCCGCCAGGAGAGCTTGGCGGTTTTGACCTTGATCTTCTGCTCGCGTGCCGCGGTTTCGGTCAGCCCGCACCAGGCAACTTCCGGGTCGGTGAAAACCACGGCCGGAATCGCGCGGGGGTCGAAGACGGACTGTTGACCGGCAGCAGCCGCCGCGGCGACATGGGCTTCGCCGTAGGCCTTGTGGGCCAGCATCGGTTCCCCGGCGATATCGCCAATAGCGAAGATGCCGACTTCCGTTGTGCGCTGCCGGCCATCCACGACGATGAAGCCTTTCTCGTTGATCCTTATGGAGGTGTTGTCCAGCCCCAGTTCTTCACTGTTGGGCCGGCGGCCGATGGCCATGAGAACTTTATCGAATCGTCTCCTGCTTTGTTCCCCCTTTTTATCCTCGAAAGTTACGGCAACGCCGTTTTTCTGTTCTTTCAGTTCCATAACCCTGGTGTTGAGCAGGATCTCGTTGAAGTTCTTGTCCAGCCGGCGTTTAAGGATCGACACCAGGTCCCGATCGCAGCCGGGAAGCAGATCCGCGGTCATTTCAACGACTGAGACCCGGGTCCCCATCGCGGCATAGGCGGAACCCAGTTCCAGGCCGATGTAGCCACCGCCGATGACCAGCATGGTTTTGGGGATATCGGCCAGTTCGAGAGCGCCGGTCGAGTCCAGAATTCTTTTCCCGGTCTGTATTCCGGGCAGCATGACCGGACGGGAGCCGGTGGCAATGATCGCCTGTTTGAAAACAAGTTGCCCCTCTTCACCTGCGGCCGTGGCGATCTGCAGGGTGTGGTTGTCCCTGAAACGAGCGGTGCCGCAAAGGGTGGTCAGCTTCAGCTTGTCGGCCCTGGCGCCCAATCCTTTGGTCAGGGTGTCGATGACGCCGTTTTTCCAGGCGCGGATTTTTTGTACGTCGAGCGTCGGTTTTGCGAACCTGACGCCGACCGATTCGGCTTCTTCTGTTTCTGAAATCAGTTTTGCGACATGCAGCAAGGCCTTGGAGGGGATGCAGCCGCGATAAAGGCAGACACCGCCGGGACGTTCTCCGGGGTCGATGAGAGTGACCTGCAGGCCGAGTTCGGCGGCGCGAAAGGCGGCACTGTAACCGCCCGGTCCGGCGCCGATAACGACCAGTTGGGATTGCGGGGGGATGGAATCGTTCATGGCGGGCCTTTCAGTTCTTCATGACCAGGTTCAGGGGCTGTTCCAGGGCTTCGCAGACCCAGCGCAGGAAGCGGGCCCCCGCGGCGCCGTCGATGACCCGATGGTCATAGCTGAGGCTGAGGGGCAGGACCAGCTGTGGTTCGAACCCGGTCCCGTTCCAGGTCGGCTGCATTTCTGCCCTGGAGACCCCGAGGATGGCGACCTGCGGCGGGTAGACGATGGGAGTGAAGGCGGTCCCGCCGATGCCGCCGAGATTGCTGATGGTGAAGGTGCCGCCTTCGAGTTCCTCCGGCCTGATCCTGCGCCTGCGGGTACGGTCAGCCAGGTCATTCAATTCTCCGGCGATGGCTTCGATCCCCTTACGGTCAACATTGCGCAACACCGGAACCAGCAGACCGTCGGGAGTATCAACAGCGACGCCGATATTGATGAAATCGTGCAGCAGCAATTCGCGCCCGGCAAGGTCGAGGGCGCTGTTCAGGTGCGGAAAGACTCGCAGGGCGGCAGCGCAGACCTTGATCAGGATGGCGGTCATGGTGAGCCTGCCGTCCGGGCCGGTGGCGCTGTTGCGGGCCTGGCGGAACTCTTCGACGGGACCGACGACCGCCTGGTCATACTGGGTCACCATCGGGATGGTGGACCAGGCGTAGCTCATGGCGTCAGCGGTCAGTTCGCGAATCCGGGAGAGGGGTTCGCGGGTGGAGGTGCCGAACCGGCTGAAGTCGGGAAGGGGGCGCTGGGCGTGCAGCCCGGGAAATTCGGACGGGGGGATGCCGCCGCCGGTGACCCGTTGCATGGTGGTCTTGACGTAATCACGGATGTCGTCAGCGCTGATGCGGCCCCCCGGGCCGCTTCCCTGTACCTGGTAGATGTCAACACCGAGTTCGCGGGCCATCCGCCGGATGGTGGGGGAGGCCGGGGCGACGCGGTCGTCGCGACGAACGGCGGCCAGGTCGATTTCGGGGCGGGAGGTTGCAGCCGGGGCGGGTTCCGCTGCGGGGGGTTCATCCTCCGTCGGCTCCGTACGTTCTTTTTCGACGGGTTTCGGGGAGCTCTCATCGCTCACCGGAACCGCTTTCGGGTCCGCCGTTTCCAGCACCATGACGGTCGCTCCGATTTCAACCGTATCTCCCTCGGCGATAAGAATGTCACGGATGGTGCCCGCCATGGGAGACGGGATGGCGACCACGGCTTTGTCGGTTTCGAGTTCCAGCAGGGTCTGGTCGTCTTCGACCCGGTCACCGACGGCAACGTTCAGGGACGTTACCGTACCGGCCCTGACACCCTCGGAAACTTCCGGCAGCTTGATGTCCTGTTTCATGGCTTTCCCTGTCAATCCTGGTGCGGATTCAGTTTGTCGGCATTGATTTTCAAGTTCCCGGCGGCCGCGGTGAGAACCGATTTTGGTAATGATCCGGTTTCAACCTGCTGTTTCAGGGCGGCGAGAGTGATGTACCGCTCATCAACTTCGAAGAAGTCACGCAGGCTTGCCCGGTCATCGCTGCGGCCGAATCCGTCGGTGCCGAGGCAATGCAGGGGGCCGGGGAACCATCCGGCCACCATTGCCGGCAGAACTTTCATGTAGTCGCTGGCGGCGACGAAGGTGCCTTCTTCTTTTTCCAGCAGGCCGCGCAGGTAGGGAACGCGCGGTTTTTTGTCGGGATGCAGCAGGTTCCAGCGTTCGCATTCCACCGCGTCGTTGTAGAGTTCCTTGTAGCTGGTCACGCTCCAGACATCGGCGGCGATGGCGTAATCCTTTTCAAGACGGGTTTGCGCCTTGAGCGCCTCGTTGAGGATGGCCCCGCTGCCGAGCAGGTGGACCTTGCCCCCGGCTTTTTTCAGGTCTGACCGGCGGAAACAGTACATCCCCTTGAGAATCCCTTCGGGAATGTCGGCTTTTCGGGGCATCGCCGGCATCGGGTAGGTTTCGTTCATCACCGTCAGGTAATAGATCAGATCTTCCTGCTGACAGTACATCCGGGTCAGGCCGTCGTGAATAATAATCGCCAGTTCGTAGGCAAAGGCCGGGTCATAGGCCTTGACCCGGGTTGGCGTGAGGGCGAGGACGTGGCTGTGGCCGTCCTGGTGCTGCAGCCCTTCTCCGGCCAGGGTGGTACGTCCGGCGGTGGCACCGATGAGAAATCCTCGCGCGCGGCTGTCACAGGCTGCCCAGATCAGGTCACCGACCCGCTGGAAGCCGAACATGGAGTAGAAGGTATAGAAAGGGATGGTCTGGACGCCGTTGTTCGCGTGCGCGGTGCCGGCGGCAATGAAGCTGGCCATTGAACCGGCTTCGCTCAGACCTTCTTCGAGAATGGCACCCTCCTTCTTCTCGTTGTAGAACAGCAGGCTGCCCTTGTCGACCGGCTCGTACAACTGGCCGACGTGACTGTAGATGCCGGCCTGGCGGAAGAGGGACTCCATGCCGAAGGTGCGCGCTTCGTCGGGAACGATGGGGACGATCAGCTTGCCGAATTCGGGATCCTTGAGCAGTTTGGTCAACAGGTGGACATAGGCCATGGTGGTCGCCAGCGGCCGGTCACCGGAGCCGTCAAAATATTCGCTGATGATTTCCCGGGTGTGGCAGGCCATCGGGTAGCCGGCATCCTGTCGTTTCGGCAGGGTTCCGCCGAGAGCGGCACGCCGTTCGCGCAGGTACCGTATTTCCGGACTGTCTTCGGCGGGACGGTAGAAAGGGGTTTCGCCGATTTCCTGGTCGCTCACCGGGATGTTGAACCGGGTACGGAAGGCCTTCAGTTCATTCTCGTTCAACTTCTTCTGGGCGTGGGTGATATTTTTTCCTTCCCCGGCTTCACCGAGGCCGTAACCCTTGATGGTCTGGGCCAGGATGACGGTCGGAGCCCCCTTGTGGTCGACGGCTGCCTTGTAGGCCGCGTAGACCTTGTCCGGATCGTGTCCGCCGCGTGTCAGGCGCCCGAGCTGTTCGTCGCTGTAGTCCTTGACCAGTTCCGTAAGTTCGGGATACTTGCCGAAAAAGTGTTTCCGGACATAGGCTCCGGTGGAAAGAGTGAAGCGCTGCATTTCGCCATCAACCACCTCATCCATCCGCTGCACCAGCTTCCCGGAGGTGTCAGCTTCGAGCAGGCGGTCCCAGTCGTTTCCCCAGATCACCTTGATCACGTTCCAGCCCGCCCCGCGGAAGGCAGCTTCCAGTTCCTGGATGATCTTGCCGTTGCCGCGCACCGGACCGTCCAGGCGCTGCAGGTTGCAGTTGATGACGAAGATCAGGTTGTCGAGCTTTTCCCTGGCGGCGAGGGTGATCGCGCCGAGTGATTCGGGTTCGTCCATTTCGCCGTCACCGAGCATGGCCCAGACCTTGCGGCCGCTTCTCTTGCGCAGCCCCCGGTCCACCAGGTAGTGATTGAAGCGTGCCTGGTAGATGGCGCTGATGGCGGTCAGTCCCATGGAGACGGTGGGGAATTCCCAGAAGTTTTTCATCAGGAAGGGGTGGGGGTAGGAGGAGAGTCCTCCTTTGCCCGGCCTCAGTTCATGGCGGAACCCTTTCAGGTCGTCTTCCGTCAAGCGTCCTTCAAGAAAGGCCCGGGCGTAGATGCCCGGTGAGGCGTGCCCCTGAAAATAGACCATGTCGCCAAGGAAGTCATCAGTTCGGCCGCGCCAGAAATGATTGAAGCCCACCTCCCAGAGAGTGGCCGCCGAGGCGAAAGTCGAGATATGTCCGCCGATGCCGGGTGATTCCTGGTTGGCGCGGACGACCATCGCCATGGCATTCCAGCGGATGATCGACTTGATGCGCCGTTCAATCTCCCGTTCTCCGGGATAGACCGGCTGTCGGTCGCGAGGAATGGTGTTGATGTAGGGAGTGTTGGCAGTGAAGGGAATGCTGACGCCATGTTCCTGGGCCAGGACCTGAAGCAGGCGCAGGATCTGTCTGACCCGGTCAGGGCCCTGCGAGTGGAGGACATAGTCGAGGGATTCACGCCATTCGGCGTTTTCCGTTGCTTCCAGATCAAATGGGTCAACCGGTACTTTTTCGGACATGCCGGACTCCTTGCCGAAAGCGATGCCCGTGCCGGGGGAAGACGGCATGGACGAGTTGCGGTGCTTTGCTCAAGTTTATCCGGAATCTGTCCGATTCCAATCGAAACGGCTGAGGTTTTCCAGGCAGAAATGAAAAGGGCGGAACCGGGTGACCGGTTCCGCCCTTTTCAGGCTTGCATGCAAGTCCTGCTTACTTCTTGTGGCAGGTCTTACAGGAGGTGCTCACGCCTTTTTCCTTGTGGCAGCCTTTGCAGCGCTTGTGAGCGGCATTCTTGAATTTCGGAGCCTTGGTGCCGTCATGGCAGGAGCGGCAGGCACCGGCTTCAACACCCTTGTGATGGCAGGTTTTGCAATCAGCGATGCGCTCCTGGTGAGCCTTGTGCGGGAAAGTCACGGTGCCCATTTTGGCGGGCAGCTTGATGACTTCCGGACCGTTGCCGGCGAAGCTGATGGCGGCGGAACCGAGGGCGATGAAACCGACGGCGACCAGAACTGCGATGAAACGTTTCATGTCTACCTCCAGAAAAAAAGTTATGGGACAAAACGATGTTGTCCGAGACGTTGCGTAATGTATACTAATTTTCATTTGGATTTTCACCAGACATCAGCCTTGATGTCGCCCGATGTCGATAATAATTCGTGTGATTCAAGGTAGATAGATGCTGTTATGTCGGGTTTGAAATGATGCCCTGGTGGAGCTCTCAGAGGTGGGTTGCCAATTTCAAAAAGGCAATACAGGGTGTCTGAGAGCTATCTGTGAGGCAAGGCATCTGCTGGCCATAGGGGTACAGAGGTCTGTGTCAGATGACAACGGATCAGTTGCTGGTGACCTGGTGCCCCGGGCGGAGCAGGTCGTTGACCGTCTTGACCGGTTGGAAAACCTGTTCCGGAACTTCAACGAACAGGGTCAGCCAGCCGGCCATCGCGCCATTCCAGAGCCCGGGGCGTTCGAGGGCCTTGAGTTCGAGGCCCTGTTCCGATTTGCGGGTAATGATGATCGCCTGCTCATCAACGAAGTCGGACAGTCGATAGGGACGGTTATGATGGTCCCGAAGGGCGCAGGCCATCAGCACCGGGTTGAAGTGTGTCGCTGCTGCCAGGGCCTGTTGCGCTCGTTTGTCATCCCTCGGGATCTGCGCCATTTCCACGATTTGCGGGGTTGTTCCGTTTCGTCCCGCCACCCAGAAGGGGCCGCCTCCCGGTTCCCCGCTGTTGCGCACCATGCCGCAGACCCTGATGGGGCGGTTGAGTTGCTGCAGCAATTGATCACGTCGTGACCGCGGGACTTTGTCCCCGTGGGAGGATGCCGGCAGGCCGAGTGTCTCCAGCAGAGTTTCCGCGGCACGACAATTCTCGTTGTTGGCGCTGGATTCAAGCCGGCGCAGAATCGCGTGGACCCGGCTCTGAATCTCGACCAGCTTTCCCCCGAGCAGTTTCCACCAGTGAATGACTTCGGGTTGTTGCGGTTCGGGAACAACATTATCGATATTTTTGACCAGGACCAGGTCGCCCCCCGATTTTTCAAGATTGTCGAGCAGCGCGCCGTGACCGGCCGGGCGGAAGATGAGTTCACCCCTTTCGTTGCGGAGAACCCGGTTGTCGAGATCGACGGCGATCGTGTCGGTGGATGTGTGCTGACAGCTGAAACTGATCGCAATCGGTCGGCTGTTGACGGCAGGGATTTGTCCGCTGGCCAGACGGGCGGCCTGTTGGAAATCCTCAAGAAATTCGGGAGAAACCGTGAAGTGCAGTCGGACCGGGGTGCCTTCGGCGCCCGCAAGCTTGAGGGCTTCGGAAAGATGTTCCTCCAGGGGCGTTCGGACCCGGTCGGGATAGGCGTGGAAAGGGAGCAGTCCCTTGGGACGGCGGGCGTAATCAAGTCCCCAGGGTTCGAGCAGTCCGGCCAGGGCCGGAGCCAGGTTTCTTTGTTGCAGGAGCAGGTCAAGATCCTGTTGCCGCCTGCTCCGCAGGCAGTCTTTCAGGGCCTGGTAGAAGGGGAACCTGGAGAACTGGCTGAAAAATTGCTGATGAAACGGGAAGTCGGGACAATCCCCGTCATTCAACCATTGGTCAAGCGCCGCCGCGGAATGAAACAGATTCTTGAACATGCGGCTGGCTGCACCGCTGGCGGGTACAAATCGACTGAAACGACCCTTGTTCGCGGACTCTTCGAAGGCCTGAACGAGAGGTCCCTCCCGGTCGGCGTCGAACAGGCTGATGCCGTCCCCGGGTGTGCAGGCACGATCGATACTCAAAGGCTCTGGAGGGTTCCGGAACAGTTCGAGTTGTCGTTCAGTTTCAGTGATTGATAAACCGTGGGCGGCGATCTGCGCGAGGTCGGATTGCGTAAAAGGCATGCTTCCCCCATAGAATGAATCTTCAAGGCCTGGGGTGATGATACCCTCTGCGGGGAAAAGTTCAAGTGGTTGTTTTTACATCTTTTCAGGCCGGTGCCGGTTTTTTTCGCACCAGGGTCTGGAGAAATCTCTGGACGTTTTCGACCAGTTCCGTCGCGGCCGTTTCGGGGTTTTGGATAATGCCCAGAAAATATTTGTCGATGGGGAAAATATGGCAGTGGTGCTGTCCCTGTCGTTTCAGAGTCAGGCAGCGAAAGCCGGAGAAACCGATGGCCTGCTGGATCGCCTGGGCATTTATGCCGCAGATGGTGGCAACGGAGGCCAGGTCGTCGCAGTCCTCCATGTTGTGGGTGATGACGTGCCCATCGTGACGGCAGAGGACGAACTGGTTGACACCGTCGATCTGGACAATACGCTGGGCGAAACGGTCGGCATTTGACATGGCGTTATCCCTGTCCGGCAGCGAGCTTCAGTTGGCTCTGGATCAGATCACGGTACTGTTTGGCTTTCTGGTTGTCGCCGATGTCGCGGCAGACCAGGTCGATGAGGTGCGGCAGGTTGGTGATCGATACCTGGAAAGTTTTGCTCCATTCGATCAACGCGTCCTGGAAAAGGATCTCCGCCATCGGCCCGATAACGCTGGCCAGCTGCTGCTGCATGCCTTTCATCGGTGTCGACAGCGGCCCCCTGGCCAGGAGTTCTTCCGGGGTGACCTCGGGGGATTGCCGATCCGCAGCCTGCGCGGCTGCCGGGGAAGCTGTCACAGGGGATTGCGCCGGGGCGGCTGAACGTGGTTGCCGCAGGTCCTCCAGGGCCATCTTCAGAGACATGCTCAGCAGGTTCATGTTGGCCGCCGGATCACAGATCACCATGATATAGCGTCCTTCGCTGATTTCACGGGTGATCAGGGTCGCCTCTTCGTAGCAGAGACTGGTTTCGGCCAGATCATTGAAACTGAGTCGACCGGCACTGAATATCTTGTTCAGCAGTTTTCCCATGCCGGCAAGTTTTTCCGGTTTGAAGAGGCCGGGCAGGTTGTTGGCCAGGACCCCCTGCTGGGCCTGGTAGATGGCCGCGCCAACCACTCCCGGGATGGCCTTGAGATCATCGAGTGCCTGTTGCATGTGTTCCCCCTGGGTCGAATGGTGTCCTTGTCAGAAGAGGTCTTCCGCCAATTGTTCCATGACGGGTTTCGGGCGACTGCCCGGTTTTAAGCTTATGGCAATCCTGTGGCTGCCGTGGCGGAAGAAAAGAAAGCGGTTCTTCTGCCCGGCCTTGACCATGACATGAGAGAGGGTTCCGCAGCCGACGTAGGCCTCCATCTCCTCACCAACCTGGAACAGGTAGCTGGGATCCAGCCCGCTCAGTGAACAGGGTTCCCTGCTCTTGTGTTCGAGGAAATTTTTCGCATCAAAAATTGCATATTCAAGAATTTCAGATGTTTTTTCAAGTCTTTCAAGGAGATTCGGGTCGAGTTTATCTGGAGCATTGGTTGCCGGTTGAGTCGGGTTCATGCTGCTTCGTGGCGCGTCCTCCTTGTCAGTGAGGAGGTTTCCAAAGTGGTTTTCCGGGAGGCCTTCATTTCGCGGCACATCGGGAGCGGCTTCAGCCGCAGCGTCTTCGTCCTTGATCCTGAAGGCTTCCATGAGCAGGAATTCCAGGGTTGCTTCGATCTTTTTTTCCTGCTTGCGACAGATGCTGTCCATTTCGATTTCGGCATCATCCCAGGCGACAATCCGGTAGGCGGCCTCTTCGCCATGGAGATCGCCGGTTTCAGCGTCCAGCAGAGCGCCGCCGCGCAGGTAGAGATAGCCCACCCTTCCTCTTGAATGGACCTTCAGGGTACAGCTTTTCTGTTCCATGTGGACCAGCTGCAGGAAGGTCGCCAGGGTGATGCCACGGATATAGCTGTGTTTTTCTTCTGCCAGGGCATTGTCGATCGTTCGGGTCAGATGGTCGAAGTCAAGCGGTTTTTCCAGGTAGTGCAGGGCCTGGATCTTGCTCAGCCGCGCCTCGATATCCGGAGTTCCGAACGCGGTCATGACGATAACCGGCAATTCCGGCTGGCAGCGGCTGACATAGGCCAGAAGTTCGAACCCGTCCATGATCGGCATTTTCAGATCGGTGACCAGGAGATCAACTTTCCTGGTGGTGAGAACCTCAACCGCCTGTTGTCCATTGTTGGCGGTCAGAATACGGAAATTCCGATCGAGAGTGATCAGCCCGTCACGCAGGCTGAGCAGGAACGGTTTTTCATCGTCAACGAGGAGTATGGTCGGCATCCTGGCCTGCCTCATTTCGCTGTGTTGCCGGGGTGTCGGACATCGGCAAGGCGATTCTCATGATGGTTCCGCGCCCCGGCGTGCTTTGGACATCAATACTGGCGTTCATCTTGGTTAAAAGCTTCTGAACAATGACCAGTCCAAGACCGTTGCCGTTCGGCTTGTTGGTGCAGAAGGGCTGGAAAAGTCTTTTCTGTTCATCTTCGGTCATGCCGCAGCCGTTGTCTTCTACGTAAATCCAGGCAAGATGGTCGCTGAATCTGAGCCTGATGGCGATGGTCGGCCTGTCCGTGTCTGCCAGCGCGTCCGCGGCGTTGGACACCAGGTTGAGGAGGGCCTGGTGCAGCGCCCGGGGATCGATGGTGACGAAGACCGAATTGTCAAAGCCGTCGATGCGCAGCGAAATTCCCTTGCTTTCGATATCGCGTGAGAGCAGCGGCAGGAAGCGGTCCATGAAGTGGGCGAGATCGACCTCCCGGCATTCGACATTCTCAAACATACTGAAATTTTTCAACGATTTCAGCATATATTCCATCCGGCCGATTTCCTGCTGGGCCCGATCGAAATACTCTTCAATGGTTTCCGGAGGGAATTTCCCCAGGTTGTTGCGCAGGACGCTCAGTGTCATCTTGATTGAATTGAGGGGGTTGCCTATTTCATGACGGATTCCCGAAAAGATGAAACCGATATTGTCCATGGTGTTGACCGCCTGCGCAATCGACTCAAGACGCAGTTTCTCGGTGATGTCACGGACAAAGATACAGCAACAGCGGTCATGAATATAGTATTGGCTGAAGCCGAGCATGCGTCCCCGGAATTCAAGGGTCCGGGATGTGCCGGGCCGCGTGAGACCGGATTCCTGCCCCTGGGGATGGTTGAACATTTCCAGGAGCTGGTTGCCCACCAGCTCCTCACCGCCATCCCGGAGAATGTCGAAAACGGCCCGGTTGCGATAGTCAATCCGGCCGTTCGTGGGATCGAAGACGATGATGCCGATATCAAGTTTGTCGAGCAGGGCCGCATGACTCCAGTTGGAATGCTGGACATCGGAGTCCGCCGCGCGGCGGCTCGATTTGCTGATGATGTGCGGCATCAATGGTCCCTTTTGTGCACGATGGCCAGGGTGCGGCGGATCAGGCCGCCTTTTTTCTCAGGCGTTGAATCGCGAATTTGATGCTGGTGCCGAGGCGGTCGACCGCGCGTGCCAGATCGCCGATTTCGTCTCTGCGGTCTAGCCCCTCGATGGTGATGTCGAGTTTGCCCTGGCTCAGCTGGTCCGCGGCCCTGGTCAGGTTGCGAATCGGTTCAGCAAGGCGTTTCGATACCAGGACCGCCACAAGAATAACCACCAGCAGGGTCGCCACCAGCAGGACCATGGCGCGCAGGTTGGCGGCCCGGACCGGGGCGTAGGCTTCGTCATAATCCTGCTGGGTGATCACGACCCAGCCGTCACGGGTTTTCTGCACTGAAGCGATCACCTTGTTTCCGCTTTCATCCTGGTAGATCGCCTGTTGTTGCCCCTGCTTCAATGCCAGAAAGGCCGGGTGACGGCTGAAATCGGCGCGGGTGCGAGTGAATTTTTTCGACTGGTGAGCTATGACTTCACCCTTTTCATCCAGCAGAAAAGCAAAGCCGCTTTGACCGATCCTCGCTTCGGTAATGCTTCGGGAGAGATCGCTCAGGGTCATGGCGATAGCTATGACCCCGCTCAATGCGCTGCGTTGGTCATGGATCGGCGCGGAAAGGACAAGCGCCGGTTTTCCGGAGGTCTTGCCGATCAGCACCTGCTTGCCGAACGGCTTGCCTGCCAATACCTGCTTGATGTAGTCGCGATCGCCGTAATATTTGGTACGCTTGCCGTCGCTGCGACCGATGTTGTTACCGCTGGTATCGGTCGTGAAGGCGAGGTAGGCCCATTCGTAGTTCCTGGTAATGGTCTGCAGTACCGGGTTCTGACGATCCGCCCGCATGGAAACAACATCCTTGAGGGCGGCATTCTGCAGCAGCATTCGCTGGTTCATGGTGACCCAGTCATCCACCCGGGTGGCCAGGTTGCGCGAGAAAGCGGCCAGTTGCTGTTCCGCCCGCTCACCGGTCAATTGCCGGATCCCCTGGTTGTCGATGGCCCAGATGATGGCCAGGGGGATCAGGGAAACGCAGAGAGTGGTCAACAGGATTTTCTGCAGGATGCCGAAGCGTCCGGCGGTATGGACTGCCATTGCTGTCTCCCGGGGAGAATAATAAAACGTAGTTACTCTGAAGCTGTCAGCGCATCTGGTACCAATTATATTTTCTAACATTATCATGATAAATGTATGAAAATCAAACAGTTAAAAAATACAATGATTTCATTAGTGTTCTATTAAGTGACTTTTTCGGGTCTGCTTCACGGCTAAATAACCACGAGGGCACAACCCGGGCCCGAAAGGAAATAAAACGCAAGGTTTCTGGTCGCATGGAGGGTTCGGTAAGGAAGGGTGCTTAAAAAGTAGACGGATTTAAAAAAGTCTGTTTAAATGATGTGCATTTCCGAAAACAAATCAGGGGCAGAGAAGGGGGCGTCCTTGGCCTTTTTTCAACGAAACCCCCTGTAAAACAACCCCTTTCTGCAATTGTTTGTTTTGTTGCCGCTTTGGGCAAAGAAATTGCTAAAATCTGCGGCAGGCCACAGGCAAAACGAATCAGAAACATCTATTCGGGGAGGTAGTTAGATGAGAAAAGTCGAGGCGATTATCAAGCCTTTCAAGCTCGACGAAGTTAAAGAAGGGTTGAATGAAATCGGTATCCAGGGGATTACCGTCAGCGAAGTCAAAGGTTTCGGGCGGCAGAAGGGGCATACCGAGCTCTATCGCGGCGCGGAATATGTCGTCGACTTCATTCCCAAGATAAAAATGGAAATCATCGTTGCTGACGATATGGCCGCCAAGGTTGTCGAGGTCATTGAAGAGTCGGCAAAGACCGGTCGTATCGGTGATGGCAAGATCTTTGTCACGCCGGTTGACGAAGTTGTCCGGATCCGTACGGGAGAACGGGGGGAAGAGGCTCTTTAGGAGTCTTTTTTTTCATTCACCAACACCATTGCCCGCGTTGTCGCGGGCAAATTCTTTGTTTAAAAAAGGAGAGTTCAATGACCGCGAAAGAAGTTGTGGCTTTTGCCAAGGAAAACAATTGCCAGATGGTCGATTACAAATTTCTCGACTTTGTCGGGATCTGGCAGCATTTTTCAACCCCGATCACCGAATTCAGCGAAGACATTTTCGACGAAGGCATCGGCTTCGACGGCTCTTCCATTCGCGGCTGGCAGCCGATTCACAACTCCGATATGCTGATCATGCCCGATCCGGCCACCGCCAAGGTTGACCCCTTCCCGGAAATCCCGACCCTGAGCCTGATCTGCAATATTGTCGACCCCCTGACCCGTGAGGGTTACTCCCGCGATCCCCGTTATATCGCCCAGAAGGCGGAAGCTTATCTGAAATCATCCGGTATCGGTGACACCGCCTACTTTGGCCCCGAGCCGGAGTTCTTCATCTTCGACGATGTCCGCTACAGTCTGGAGCAGAACCAGTCTTTCTACAGCGTCGACTCGGTCGAGGGTATCTGGAACACCGGCCGCGAGGAATTCCCCAATCTCGGCTACAAGCCGCGCAACAAGGAAGGCTACTTCCCGGTCGCTCCGACCGATTCGATGATTGACCTGCGCAACGAGATGGTTCAGGTGCTGCAGGAAGTCGGCCTGAATATCGAGGCCGTGCATCATGAAGTCGCCACCGGCGGTCAGGCCGAAATCGACATGCGCTTCGATTCCCTGCTGAACATGGGCGACAACCTGCAGTGGTTCAAGTATGTCATCAAGAATGTCGCCATCCGCAACGGCAAGACCGTGACCTTCATGCCCAAGCCGATCTTCAATGACAACGGCTCCGGGATGCACTGCCACCAGTCGATCTGGAAGGACGGCAAGAACCTCTTCGCCGGCGACGGCTACGGCGGCCTGAGCAAGACCGCCCTGTACTACATCGGCGGCATCATCAAGCACGCCAAGGCCCTGTGCGCCTTCACCAACCCGAGCACCATCTCCTACAAGCGCCTGGTCCCCGGCTTCGAGGCGCCGATCAACCTGGCCTACTCGAACCGCAACCGTTCCGCTTCGCTGCGGATTCCGTCGACCAACAACGAGAAGGCCAAGCGGGTCGAGTACCGGACTCCCGATCCGAGCTGCAACGGCTACCTCGCCTTTGCCGCCCAGCTGATGGCAGGTCTTGACGGCATCGAGAACAAGATCGATCCGGGTCAGCCGCTGGACAAGGATATCTACGGCCTGTCACCCGAGGAACTCAAGGATGTTCCGCAGGTTGCCACCTCCCTTGACGAGGCGTTGACCGCTCTTAAAGAGGACAATGCCTGGCTGCTCAAGGGCGACGTCTTCACTCAGGATGTCATCGACATGTGGATCGAGTACAAAACCGAGAACGAGATCGCCCCGGTTCGCAACCGGCCGACTCCGACCGAATTCGCGCTTTATTTCGACTGCTGATTCGTTGTTGTCCCGTCTGCAGACAAAGGCCCCCTGCGGTTGATCCGCGGGGGGCTTTTTTGTCGTAAGGCGCCGGCTTTTTCGTCAACGCTGCGCTGCAGGACCACTTCGCTTGTGCGATATCGCAGCCGCTGTCCCTCGGCACTCATGGGCTGAGTCTTGATCTATCCTGAATCAGTGAGCACCTTGTCGGCGAACAGCGCAAGTCATCCAGCGCCTTGAGGCATGAGAGCAAGCTTGTCCAGCGTAATTGCAAACGCCATCTCTTCTTGACTCATGTTTCGAAGAGGTGTATTTGTTGCTTTCAAGGCGTCACCAGAATATGTGAACAGGCGGAAAATGTTCAAGAAATCTGATCCGGTTCGAATCCCGTTTCAAATCTTTACGCTGGCTGTCCTCTGCCTGCTGCTGATCGGCCTGTACCCGGTCCCCTGTTTTCACCCGTCATCCTCTGTCAGCTCCGAAGTGACCCATTCCGGGGTCGATTCGATCCCTTTCCACAGCCTCTCATCGTCCGCTGATTTCGATGACAATTTTGAGGCACTGCTTCACTCTCCGACTGAAGTCGCCCCCGCCAACGAATCCGGACTGCTGGTGTGGCAATCCGTTGTTCGTCTCGGAACATTCTCTGCAGGTGTTCCTTTCGACCATCTCACCCGTCCGCCCCCTGCAATATTCCCCGTCTGACCCGGCTCCTTTTTTATCTCGTTCAAAGTTTTCCCCGCTCGGCCGTTTCGACCCGTTTCTCACCAGATCCGCTGTCGTGTTGGTTGCGGTCGAGCTGACAATGCAGGTCCTGCCGTTTTCCGGCGCGGCTTCATGCTGGTGACGGCTTTGTGCCACGTCATGAATCGGAACATCGATTCAGGAAAGGAAAGAAGATGATTGCGGTTGAACAGATCAGTCGTAACTATGGAGATTTCCTCGCGGTTGACAAGGTTTCGTTTGAGATCAGTCGCGGGGAGGTGGTTGGCTTGCTGGGCCATAACGGCGCCGGCAAATCGACGATCATGAAAATGTTGACCGGCTATCTTGAGCCGAGTTCCGGTTCGATATTCATTGCCGGAAAGCCGCTGGCCGAGACGATGCAGCAGGCCCGTAAACGGATCGGTTATCTGCCGGAAAATTGTCCGGTCTATCCGGAAATGTCAGTTGTCGATTTTCTCGATTTTACCGCCACCCTGCGCGGTGTTCCGAAAGACCGACGGCCGGCCGCCATCCGCTCGGCTGTCGAACGGGCCGATCTGGGTGAAAAGGCGACAGCTTCCATCGCCAGCCTCTCCCGTGGGTTTCGTCAACGGGTCGGTGTTGCCCAGGCGTTGCTGCACGATCCCGACATTCTGATTCTGGATGAACCGACCAACGGTCTTGACCCCGGGCAGATTGAACACATGCGCGAACTGCTTCGCAATCTCGGTCGGGAATCAACGGTTATTGTGTCGACCCATATCCTCCAGGAGGTCGAGGCGATTTGCGGCCGGGTGCTTATTTTACGTCACGGTCAACTGGCCCTTGATGCCCGGCTTGATGAATTGCATGGACGCGGATTGTTGTTGAGTTGTGACGCCGCCCCGAGCGAGGTGCGCGAACGCCTGCAGCGGTTGCCCGAGTTGACGGGCCTGGAGCTGCAACAGCAGGCTGAGGGTCGTTACACCTACCGGCTTGAACCACGGGACGACGCGTCAGCTCTGGCTCCCGTCGCGGCTGCCGAGGTCGTCGCCGCGGGCTGGAAACTTTACGCCCTGCAGCCCGAGGAGAAATCGCTGGAAAAGGTTTTTCACCAGATCACTGCCGGGGAGGTGCTCCAAAATGCAGCATGACAGTCTTCGTGTGGCGCGCAAAGAATTGTCGGCATTCTTCGCGTCGCCGGTCGCCTATATCTTTCTTGGATCCTTTCTGCTGGTCTGTTTGTTCATATTTTTCTGGGGTGAAGCCTTTTTTGCCCGCAACATCGCCGATGTCAGGCCCCTGTTTGACTGGATGCCGATCCTGCTGATTTTCCTGGTTGCGGCGTTGACCATGCGCATGTGGAGTGAAGAACGGCGCATGGGGACGCTTGAACACCTGCTGACCCTGCCGGTGCCGCCGCTGCAGCTTCTGTTCGGCAAGTTTCTCGCCGCCATGACCCTGCTGGCCCTGGCGTTGCTGCTGACCCTGCCGTTGCCGGTGACCGTCAGTCTGATCGGTCCGCTCGACTGGGGCCCGGTCTGGGGCGGCTACCTGGCGGCGTTGTTTCTGGGGGCGGCCTATATCTCCATCGGGCTGTACCTGAGCGCGCGCAGCGAAAATCAGATTGTCAGCCTGATCTCGACCGTGCTGGTCTGTGGCGTTTTCTACCTGCTCGGCAGCGATCTGCTGACCAGTTTTTTCGATAACCGCACCGCCGAGATATTTAAGCTGTTCGGCAGCGGTTCCCGTTTCGCGTCGATCACCCGCGGGGTGATCGATCTGCGTGATCTCTATTACTATGCCAGCCTGGTCGGGGTGTTCTTTGTTCTGACACTGTACAGTCTCGAAAAGTTGCGCTGGTCGAAGGGGGGGGAGGCCGCTCGTCACCGGAGTTACGCCTTCCTGGTGCTGCTGATGGTCGCCAACCTGGTCTGCGGCAATCTCTGGATGCAGCAGATCGGCAGCGCGCGTCTTGATCTGACCGAAGGGCGGATCTATTCCATTTCCCCGGCGACCCGCAACTACCTGCGGCAGTTGCAGCAGCCGCTTTTGATTCGGGGCTATTTCAGTGCCAAAACACATCCCCTGCTGGTGCCCCTGGTGCCCCGGTTGCGTGATCTCATCCGTGAATACCAGGTTGCCGGCGGCTCACGGGTCCATGTTGAATTTATCGATCCGCAGGAGCATCCCGACCTGGAGGCGGAAGCCAACCAGAAATATGGAATCAAGCCGGTTCCCTTTCAGGTTGCCGACCGTTATCAGTCGTCGCTGATCAACTCCTATTTCCATCTTCTCATCCAGTATGGAGACCAGTACCAGGTTCTCGGTTTCCGCGACCTGATCGAGATCAAGCAACACGGTGAAACCGGCCTCGATGTCGAACTGCGCAACCCCGAATATGAAATAACCCGCAGTATCAGGAAGGTGATGTACGGTTTCCAGGGGGGCGGCGACCTGTTCGCGTCTCTGAGCAGACCGCTGACCCTGACCGGATACATCTCCGCCGATCGGCAGCTGCCGGGATTTCTGAAGACATTCCGCCGGGAGTTGCAGACCCTGGCCGACAAACTGGCTCAACAGGCCGGCGATAAATTTCATTTCGAGATCAAGGATCCCGATGCCGATGGCGGTGCGCTGGCGCGGGAAATTGAGCAGAAATACGGTTACCGGCCGATGCAGGCGGGGCTGTTTGACTCTCGGCGTTTTTATTTCTATCTCAACTTGAGTGACGGAGACCAGCAGCTGCAGGTTCCGTTGCCGCATGATTTTACCCGTGAGTCCCTGAAGCAGAACCTGTTGGCAACGCTCAAGCGGTTCTCTCCCGGATACCTGAAAACAGTTGCCCTGGCGGTTCCCCGTCCCGCAGCCAATCCGTATATGAGTCATTACGGTCTGGATAACAGCAAGCAGTTTGAAACCCTGCGCAAGCAGCTGGAGACGAACCACAATGTGCGCACCATCGATCTCGAACAGGGTCGCATTCCGGAAATCGCCGATATTCTCGTGGTTGTCGCTCCTGAACAGCTGACCGACAAGGGGGTGTTCGCCATTGACCAGTTCCTGATGAAGGGCGGGACGGTGATGCTGGCAACGTCTCCCTACCAGGTCAGCCTGAATCGTGACAGCCTGACGGCCCGGACCCGGACCAGCCCCCTGCTGGCCTGGTTGAAGCACAACGGGCTGACCCTGCAGCAGAAAATGGTTCTTGACCCCCGTAATCAGCCTTTCCCGATACCGGTGACGCGCAATGTCGGTGGTTTCAGCCTGCGTGAACTGCGCATGGTTCCCTATCCCTATTTTGTCGACGTGCGTGCAGAGGGGTTGAATCCCGGTCTGCCGGTTACGTCAGGACTCAACCAGGTGATGATCAACTGGGCGTCTCCCATCGAGACCGATGCGCAGAAGACGGCCGGGATGAAGGTCGACTGGCTGCTGAAAAGCTCCGCCGAGTCCTGGACCTCGACCAGTACCAACCTGATCCCCCGTCTCGAACACTATGGGCGGGCCGGATTCACTCCGGGAAAAGACCGGGGCGAAAAGTTACTGGCCGTGGCCCTGACCGGGCGGTTTGATTCCTATTTCAAGGGCAAACCCTCACCCTTGCTGGAGAAACCGGACAAGACCGCCGGAACAACCGGGAACAACCGGGATAAACAGGCGAAACAGGAACTGGACAGTGTCATCGAACGCTCTCCTGAATCGGCCCGGCTGGTCCTGTTCGGATCGCGTGACTTTCTCAGTGACCAGACCCTGCAGCTGGCCGCCAGTGCCGCCGGTCAGGAACAATTGGGCGCCCTGCAGCTGCTTGACAACGCCCTTGACTGGTCACTGGAAGATCCCGGCCTGTTGAGTATCCGCAGCCGCGGTCATTACGCGCGGACCCTGATGCCGCTCACGCGCGAGACGCAGATGGGGTGGGAATATCTCAATTACGCCCTGGTGCTGGTCGGTCTGCTGCTGGTGTTTGTGGCCTACCGGTTGCGCAGCCGCCGGGTGCGGCAGCGTTACCAGTTGTTGCTGGAAGGGAGGAATTAGGTCATGCGACGTCGAATGATCTTTTTGGGTCTGTTGCTGCTGGCGCAGCTCGGTCTGGCTTTTGGGCTGAAAATGGAGCGGCAGGATCTCGGGGCCTTCAAAGGCTCCGGACCGTTGCTCGCCATCTCGGAAGACGCGCCCGACATGCTGGTCTTTTCCGGGCCGGACAAGGCGGAGATAAAGCTTCAGAAGGTTGATGGTCAATGGCAGTTGCCGGAGTCCTTCGGAACCCCCGCCGACAAGCAGAAAATTGCTGATCTTCTGCATCGCCTGACCACCATCAGGCGTCCCTGGCCGACCGCGGACGGAGACGACGTGGCGGACCGTTTCAAGGTGTCGGCCACCGATTATGAACGACGGCTGCAGTTTTTCCAGGGAAAGAAAAAGCTGGCGACACTGCTGCTGGGAAGTTCCCCCGGTTTCCGCAAGGTTCATGCCCGGGTCGAGGGAGAAAAGAAGATTTACGATATTCCTTTCAGTACCTACAAGGTCAGCCTGAAGGCGGATAACTGGATTGACAAGCGACAGTTGCAGGTTGAGCGTGAGAAGATCAGCAGTATCAATCTTCCGGACTGCCGCATTGTCAGGAAGGACAAGGTGTTCCAGGTCGAGGGGCTGGACAACGGGGAACAGACCGACCGGCAGAAAGTCGATGCCCTGGTCGCCAAGGTGACCGGACTGCAGATCCTCGATGTGGTCGACAAACCACAGCAACCTCTGTCCGGTTCGGGGATTCTGAACCTGACGGTCAATTTTGTCGATGGCCGCAAGCGCAGTTACCAGTTGCGCAAGGGGGACCATCAGGATGTCCTGCTGCAGGTTTCCGACCGGCCTTACCTGTACAAGGTGCGTTCCGGTCTGTTGACGGAACTGCAGGGCTATCAACGGGCACAACTGGTGAAAATGAATCCCCCGTCGCCGCCATCAACGTCTGATGGAGGGAACTCCGGGGCGAGTTGACAGTGCCGGTTCCGCTGCCAGACGGCGGAACCGGCCTTTTTCAGGCCGGCGCGGAACGTTCCGGCTGAGACCTGAACCCGGTGAGAAGTTTACAACCCGGACCGGGGACGTTCATCCCCGGTTCAGGTCCAACCGTAAGGAATTTTTCCATGGACGTACTGCAACAGCGCTTCGGACAGCTGACAACAATTCTTTCCCGGCAGATCATCGGTCAGCCGAAACTGGTTGAACGTTTGTTGATTGCCCTTCTGGCCGATGGCCACCTGTTGGTGGAAGGCGCCCCCGGTCTGGCCAAGACCCGCGCCATCCGGCAACTGAGCGGTTTGCTTGAGGGCAGCTTTCAACGCATTCAGTTCACCCCCGACCTGCTGCCTGCCGATCTGACCGGCAGCGATGTTTATCGCGCGCAGGAGGGCGCTTTTGTTTTTCAGCCCGGACCGCTGTTTCACAATCTGATCCTGGCGGATGAAATCAACCGCGCTCCGGCCAAGGTGCAATCGGCGCTGCTGGAAGCCATGGCGGAACGACAGATCAGTGTCGGTCGGCAGACCTATGCCCTGGCTGACCCTTTCCTGGTGATGGCAACCCAGAATCCGATTGAGCAGGAGGGGACCTATCCTCTGCCCGAAGCGCAGCTCGATCGTTTTCTGTTGCACGTGAGAATTGACTTTCCAGACCTTGAGAATGAACGTCGGATTCTTCGACTCGCCCGGCGTGAAGCGGCCGGATTGCCGGCGGTTGCAGACGACGAGCCCGGGTTCACGCCGCTATCGCCGTCGGAATTGCGTCGGGCGCGGCAACAGGTCCTGGATTTATACCTGGCGGAGAACCTGGAAGAGTACCTGCTGCAGCTGGTCCTGGCGACCCGGCATCCGCAGGATTATGGCGAGGATCTGCGCAGGGCGATCCAGTACGGTGCCAGCCCCAGGGCCGGCATTGCTCTCGATCGTTGCGCCAGATCACGGGCCTGGCTGGCCGGACGGGACCATGTGCTGCCTGAAGATATTCAGAACCTGGCCTTCGACGTGTTGCGGCATCGTCTGATTCTCAGTTACGAGGCCGAAGCCGGCGGCATGAATGCCGATCGACTGATTTCCGAGTTGATTGCCCGGGTGCCGGTGCCCTGATGGCGACAAGGGTTTCGCCGGGAGCCTCTTCTCCGGTTGCGGTTTCTCTGGCCGAACTGATTGCCATCGGGGATCGGTTGCCGCCATCACGCCTGGAGGCCGGACGCCGTCTGGCCGCGAAACAGGGGGGCTACCTCAGTCGTTTCCGCGGCCGGGGCATGGAATTCGCCGAGGTCCGAGCCTATCTTCCGGGGGATGATGCGCGAAACATTGACTGGCGGGTGACGGCCCGGCGCGGCAAGGTTCACACCAAGCTGTTTCATGAAGAGCGTGAACGGCCGGTTCTGGTTGCGCTCGATTATCGCAGGCCGATGTTCTTTGCCACCCGGGGACGATTCAAGGCGGTGCGGGCCACGCAACTGGCCGCCTTGTTCGCCTGGCAGGCCCTGGCACATGGCGATCGCATCGGCGGTTTCCTGTTTTCTGAAGAACGCAACCTCGAACTGCGCCCGCAGCTCGGCAAAAAGGCCGTTCTGCAGTTGTTGCGGCAGATGGTCGCCGATCCGGCCTGGGAGCGTCCACGGCATCAACCTTTTGAGCCGAAGCAGCGGTTGGCGGTCACCCTGCAGCGTTTGCGGCGGGTGGCGCGGCCGGGCAGCCTGATTCGGCTGTTGAGCGATTTCAGCCAGTGGGATGAACGGGTCGAACTGCAATTGGCGCAATTGAACCGCCACTGTGAGCTGGAGCTGGTGCATTGCTTCGACCCGCTGGAAGCCGATCTGCCGCCGGCCGGCAGCTATCGCCTGAGTGACGGGTTGCGTGACCTGAGTATTGTCACCACCGATCGCGCCGCACGACGGGCTTATCAGCAGCATTTTGCGCAGCGACGACAGCTGCTGGAAGATTTCTGCCGTCGGCAGCATGCGCGGTTCATGGTGTTGCCGTCCGACCTCGATCCCATCGAAAATCTGTTCAGCGGCGGGGCAGGGGGCTGAGATGGCACAGCTGTCAACGATTCCTTCGACGGCGACGGGCAGGGCCATGCCCCAATTGCCGTTGCGTGATCTCCACCTTCCGCCTGAAATCGGTGCCTGGCCCCTGGCTCCCGGCTGGTGGCTGCTGATCGGATTGCTGGTTCTCCTGATGACCGCGGCGCTGCTGCTGGCGCGTTTCCGGCAACGCCGCCGACTTCGAAGACTGGCCCTTCTGCAGCTCGAAACTCTTAAAGACCTGCATGGCCGCGAACTGGCTGCCGCCCTTTCATACCTGCTTCGGCAGGCGGCGCTCTGTCACTTTTCACCGCAGCAGGTTGCCGGTCTGAGCGGTGAGGCCTGGCTCAGGTTCCTGGATACACCGTTCGCGGATCACCCTTTCAGCACCGGGTGCGGCCGCTGCCTTCAGGATGCTCCTTACCGACCGCATGTCGATATCGACGAAGCCCGGTTGCTTGAACTCTGCCGGGACTGGCTGAAGAAACTGCCGCCGCAGTCCGGACCGCCGAGGAGGAGTCGATGATCCATTTTGCCTGGCCCTGGGCCCTGGCCCTGCTGCCGCTTCCCTGGCTGGTCCATCGCTATGCCCCTCCGGCCCTGGCCGCCGAGGAGGCCGCCCTCTGGGTTCCCTCTCTCTCGCTGTTCGGTGCCGTGGCGCAGCAGGGTGTCCGTCGCCCGGGCCGCCTGCAGATTCTGCTGGCCGTGCTGTGCTGGCTGCTGCTGGTTCTTGCCGCCACCCGGCCGCAATGGCTGGGGGAGCCGATCGAACTGCCGGTCAGCGGACGGGATCTGATGCTGGCGGTCGATCTTTCCGGCAGCATGCAGACCCGGGATTTCACGTTGGGCGGCGAGACGGTCGACCGTCTGACTGCGCTTAAGGCTGTGGCTGGTGAGTTTGTTCGCCGCCGGGTCGGTGACCGCGTGGGGCTGATTTTGTTCGGTGATCAGCCCTACATCCAGACTCCTCTCACCTTTGACCGCCAGACGGTGCTGACGTTGCTGAATGAAGCCGTCCTGGGGTTGGCGGGTGATCGCACGTCCATCGGCGATGCCATCGGCCTGGCGGTCAAACGCCTGACAGAGGGAGGAGGGAAGAACCAGGTCCTGATCCTGCTGACTGACGGCGCCAATACCGCGGGCCGACTGGCGCCGCTCAAGGCTGCCGAGCTCGCGGCGCGAGAACATCTGAAGATCTACACCATCGGCATCGGCGCTGAGAGGATGGAGGTGCGTCGTTTCATTTTCCGGCAGACCGTCAATCCTTCGGCTGATCTTGATGAAAAGACCTTGAAGGCGATTGCTGAAAAGACCGGTGGAAGGTACTTCAGGGCGCGTGATACCCGGCAGTTGCAGGAGATCTACGCCGCCATTGATGAGCTGGAACCGGTGGTGCGTGATCACGACGTTTTTCGACCGATTTCCGAACTGTATGTCTGGCCGTTGGGGGCCGCCTTCCTGGGCGGGTTGCTGGTGCTGCTGCTGCCGTTGCTGCCGCCCCTGCCGGACCGGAGGTCGCCATGAACACGTTTCATTTTCTCCGGCCCGCATGGTTCTGGGCTCTGCCGCCGGCGCTGGCGTTGCTGCTGTGGCTGGCCCGCCGTCAACTCCGCAGCCGCAGCTGGCAGACGGTCTGTGACCCTGAGTTGCTGCCGCATCTGCTGCTCGGCCGTTCGGTGCGGCGCGCCAACTGGCCATTGTGGCTGCTGCTGGCGGGTGTCTTGCTGACGATCACGGCGCTGGCCGGACCGGTCTGGCGCCGCCTCCCGCAACCCCTCTTCCGGCAGCAGTCGGCGTTGGTGATCCTGTTCGACCTGTCCCGTTCGATGGAGGCTGCCGATCTCAAGCCGAGTCGCTATCTGCGGGCACGTTACAAGATCGAAGACCTGCTTCGTCAGCGGAAGGAAGGGCAGACCGCACTGGTTGTTTTTGCCGCCGACGCTTTCACCGTAGCTCCGTTGACCTCTGACCGGCATACCATCGAAGCGTTGCTCAAGAGTCTGGAACCGGGGCTGATGCCGGCTCAGGGGAGTGATCCCGCCCGGGCCATGAAGCTTGGTGTTCAGCTGTTGCGACAGGCCGGGTTGAAACAGGGAAGGTTGCTGCTGGTGACCGATGAAGATCGTCCCGAGACCGCACTGGAAGCAGCGCGTCGTCTGCATCGGCAGGGGTTCGAACTTGCAGTTCTCGGTGTCGGCACCGCGGAAGGCGCCCCGATCCCGCAACCGGGCGGCGGATTTTTCAAAGATGCCGACGGCAACCTGGTGCTGCCCGTCCTGAATGGCAGGGCACTGCAGCAGTTGGCCGTCGCGGGCGGCGGCCGCTATCACGGGATAAGCATCGACGATGCCGATCTGCAGGACCTGCTGTCCGGCTTGAACAGCCATCGGCTCGACAATCCGGGCGTGAGCAGCACCGCGCGCGGAGATGTCTGGTCCGAGGACGGTGTCTGGCTGCTCTGGCCGCTGATCCTGCTGGTCGCCTGCGGCTTTCGGCGCGGCTGGCTGCTGGTGCTGCCGTTGCTTCTTCTTCAGCCGGTTCCCGCCGAGGCGTTCAGTTGGCAGGGATTGTGGCGAACTCCGGATCAGCAGGCGACGCAATTGTACCGGGCCGGGGATTATTCAGCCGCCGCCGCACAGTTCGAGGATATTCGCTGGAAAGCATCCGCCCTCTACCGGGCCGGAGATTTCGCCGCCGCGGCGAACCTCCTGAAAAAACTGCAGGGGGCGGATGATTTCTACAATCTCGGCAATGCGCTGGCGAAACAGGGTGATCTGTCGGCGGCACTGCAGGCCTATCGGCAGGCTTTGAAGCGAGATCCCCGGGATACCGACGCCCGGTTCAACAAGGACCTTGTTGAAAAGGAACTCAAACGGAGACGACAGCGGCAATCCCGACAGGCCGACAGCAAGACCGGACGGCAGAACACGCAGGAGAATACTCCGGGCGGGAAGAAACAGGCAAGCGGCGGGAAGCAGGGGGCACAACAGCAGTCTCCTGGCGCAACGCGGGATCGGCCGGGAGGGGAACCACGGAAACGACAATCCCCTGACTCACCTTCCCGAGGAGAGAAACCGGTCCCGAACCGGAAGACGCCGGGGGCTGCCCGGAGAGTTCGTTTGCGGGACGATAAAGCCGCGGGCAAAGACTCCGGGGACACGTCTCGTGTTGCCCCGGCAGGCCGGGATCGGGACCGGGAAACAGCGGAACAGCGTGAAACCCGCCTGCTGTTGCAGCAGATTCCCGACGACCCGGGCGGTCTTCTGCGGCGTAAATTCCATTATCAGTACCGCCAGCGCGGTCAGCAGACACAGACGGAACGATCATGGTGAACAGAGGCAGTTTTTTTCTTCTCGTCCTGTTGTTTCTTGCCCTTGGTGAAAGTATCGCGGCTGCGGTGACGGTACAGGCGGTGGCGGACCGGGACAGGATTTCGGCCGACGAAAGCCTGCAACTGCAGCTGCGGGTTTCCGGCAGTCCTGACGGGGACCCTGATTTGAACGCCCTGGAAAAGAACTGGGAGATCCTCAGTCGGGCGAAGAGCAGCCAGGTACAGATCATCAACGGCAGCTTCAGTCGTTCTGTGGTTTACAACCTGACTCTGATGCCACGCAAACAGGGAACCGTCATGATCCCGGCGGTCTGCTTTTCCGGGGACTGTTCTTTGCCGCTGCCGATCGAGGTCACCGGAACTGCTGATAAGGACACGGCGGCCGATGCCCCCCTGCTGCTGGAAACAGAGGTCAGCCGGCGGCAGGTTGTCGCGCAGGGCCAGGTGGTGTTCAGGGTCCGATTGCTGCGCCGGGTCGATCTTCTTGAAGGGCAGCTCGGTGAACCGCAACCGACCGGGGTGGCGGCGGTGGTGAAGAAACTGGGTGATGACCGCAACTATGAAACGCGGCGCAACGGCAGACTTTACCAGGTGATTGAACGGGATTACGCCATCTTCCCCCAGGGGAGCGGGAAGATGACAATCCCCGCTCTGCAGTTCGACGGCAGCATCGCCGCCGGTCGTGCGCGGTTCGACCCCTTCGGCCGACAGGGGCGGCGGGTCCGCCGCACGTCGAAGCCGCTGCAGGTCGACGTCCTGCCGATTCCTGCCGATATCGGGGGACGGCAATGGCTTCCGGCAGCCGCCCTGGAGCTGCATGATGACTGGCAGTCACGGCCGCCTCGTCTGCAAGTCGGAGAACCTGTGACCAGAACCCTGCGTCTGAAAGCGACCGGGCTTCCGTCAGCTCGCCTGCCGAAACTGGAACCGGGCATTCCCGCAAGTTTCAAAAGTTATCCTGATCAGCCGCAGCGTGAGGACGCGTCGACGACTGACGGCATCACCGGCAACCTGGTCCAGAAGATCGCTCTGGTACCGACCCGCCCCGGCCGATTCACCCTGCCGGCTTTCGATCTCGACTGGTGGGACACAAAGGCCGGTCGCTGGCGCAAGGCCCACCTTGATGCCCTGGACCTGGAGGTCGCCCCGGCCGCGGATGGAACGGCGGTGACGACTCCGGTGAAACCCGTCCCTCGGGTTTCCCGACCCTCCACCGTGTCGGCGGAACCTGCCCCGGCGCCGGTTTCGCAAGGGGCATCAAGTGGAGAACCCCGACCATCTTCACCCGGTTTCTGGCCCTGGTTATGCCTGGCACTGGCGGTCGGCTGGCTGCTGACCCTGATCCTGGTGTTTCGACGGCGGCAACCCGGGCGGCTTGCCGTGGATGCGGATGAGGCCGATGAGGCCGGGGGGGATGAAAAAAAAGTACGGCGAGTCGTTGTTCAGGCCGCTCGCGCTCATCGGCCGGACAAGACCCGGAGGGCGCTGGAAGACTGGAGCCGGACACTCTGGCCCGGTGCCGAAGTCGGTGCCTACGAACGACTGTACCGGGAAGCCGGCCCCGAACTGCGAAGTGAGCTGGATGAACTTGACCGTACCCTTTATGGTCGAGCCGGTCGACCCTGGCGGGGAGACGGCCTTGCGGATCGCATTATCTCTTTTGTGCCGTCGACGGACAAAAACAACGATGCCGCTTTGCCTGAACTCTATCCCGGCCGTTCCGGGAGATGACTCCTAGACGTCGGCCCAGGGCGGCTGCCTTTGCAGTATCCGCGTGTAGACCGGACAGTCCGGTCGATGGGCTCCCGGCAGGTAGCCGGTGCTCATCAGGAATTCGGCGGTGATCTCGGAGCCGGTGAAGCGGAAGGTCTGTTTGAAGAGTTTGACCCACGCCTCTTTCGGCCGGGGATGGTGATGATCGAGCCAGGCGCCGAATGAGCCGTAAGCATCGCGTAGTGAGAGGATGCGGCCGGCATTTTCAATCGCGGCTGCGATTTTCAGCCGGTTGCGGATAATCCCGGCATCCTGCAGCAGGCGCTGCCGGTCCTTCTCGTCATAGGCGGCAACCTTTTCCAGGTTAAAATTGTCGTAGGCGCGGCGGAAGTTTTCCGCCTTCTTCAAGATGGTCAGCCAGGACAGGCCGGCCTGGTTGATCTCCAGCACCAGTCGTTCGAACAACAGGTTGTCGTCGCGCAGCGGGAAACCGTACACCAGGTCGTGGTAGAGGCCATGAAAGGGGTGACCGGGGGCGCTGTCACAGTAGTGGCTCACGATATTATTCGCGGATCAGGAAGGGCAGGATGGCCAGCAGCAGGGCGACCGGGATATAGATCAGCATGCGCTGGACGAAGTAGGGGTAAGCCATCAGGCTCACCCCGCAGAGGGTCGGGATCAGCACCCGCTGTTTTTTGCCGTAGATGAAATAGGCGAAGCCGAGACTGCCGACGAACAGGTCGAGAAAAATCTTGAGAGAAGAATCCATCAGGTAAGCTCCTAACCGAGTGCCAGCCAGAAACCGACACCTGCCATCAGGGTGCCGGCGACGCGGTTGACGAAACGGACATTGCCGCTTTTGAGCAGATTGCGGCCGAGTGTGCGGCCCCCACTTGCGTAAAGCACCAGGCTCGTAAATTCGATGGTGAGAATGATCCCCAGCAGCAAAACGAGTTGGGGGACCAGCGGTCGCTGTTGATCGATGAATGGTGGCAGCAGGGCAATGAAAAAGGCCCAGCCCTTGGGATTGGCGACAGCGGTCACGAACCCCTGCAGCGCGAGCTGTCGTGGCGAATCTTCGAGTCCTGGGGCGCCGTCCAGGTCCAGGGCGAGTTTGCCCCGGGAGAGCCAGAGCTGCAGCCCGAGCCAGCCGAGGTAGAGACCGCCGATGATTTTCAGCAGGATGAAAATAGCGGGGTAGTTCAGCATGATTGCCGCGGCGCCGATGACCGAAGCGCCGGCAACCAGGCCGACTCCGACCAGTTCACCATACATCATCCAGAACGTGCGGCGTACGCCGATGGTCATTCCCAGGGTCAGGGAGAGAGTCATGCACATCCCCGGGGTCAGGGAAACAAGGAAAAAGGTCGGAACGAAGATTGAGAGGGGCGGCAGGGTCATGGGAAAGAAAAGCTCTGTCGAGTGAGGGAATACGCCGCTCGCGGATTCAGCCCGAAGTTTATCATGGACGTGGCGGTCCCGGCCAGAGCCAATCTCGATGGTGCCGTAAAAATATCATTTGATCGGAGGGGGAAGGAAAGGGCAAAAAGAGAGGGGAACGGCCGGTCCGTTCCCCTCTCCCGCAGGGCAGCACTGGAACTGTTCCTGTCCTGAATCAGGCGCACTCCGAGTAGCCGCAGGCGTGGCAGACGCAGCAGCCGCCCTCGTGCTCGACCGGGCCGCCGCAGTCGGGACAGGCGCCGCCGTTGCCGACGAACCGGGTCGGGGCGTCCCCCTCGGGCAGCATGTGCAGTTCGATCGCCTTGGCCACGGCATCGGCGCAGGAGGTGATGCGGTTGGCGCCGAACCCGGCCGGTTTGTGGCAGGAAATGCCGATCATCTGCTTGACTGCCTGGCGGGCCTGGACACCGGAGCGCCAGGCGAGGGAGACCAGTCGGCCGATGGCTTCACATTGGCTGGCCGCGCAGCCGCCGGCTTTGCCCATGGTGGTAAAGAGCTCGAAAGCGCCCTTGTGGTCTTCGTTGATGGTGACATAGAGAGGGCCGCAGCCGGTTTCCATCTGGTAGGTGGATCCCTTGAGAGCCCGAGGGCGTTCCCGTTTGTGAGACTTTTTCTCCACCTCCATCGGCACTTCGGGCGCGCTCTTTTCCTCGGACTTCTTCACCGAAAGAACCTGCATGTCGCGGGACCCGTCACGGTAGATGGTGACCCCTTTGCAGCCGGTCTGGTAGGCCAGTCGGTAGACTTTGGCCACATCATCACGGGTGGCGTCGTTGCAGAAGTTGACGGTCTTGGAAACGGCGTTGTCGCAGTGCTCCTGGAAGGCCGCCTGCATCCGCACATGGTCCTCGGGAGTGATGTCGTGGGAGGTGACGAAGACCCGGCGGATATCCTCGGGGATCTCGGCGATATCCTGGACCGTGCCGTGTTCGGCGATTTTCTCCATCAGTTCCCTGGAGTAGAAGCCGCGTTCGCGGGCGATCTTTTCAAACAGCGGATGAACCTCAATCAGCTTGTCGTTGTCGAGGACCTGGCGGATATAGCTGACGGCGAACAGCGGCTCGACCCCGGATGAGGTGTTGCTGATGATTGAGATGGTGCCGGTCGGGGCGATGGTGGTGCAGGTGGCATTGCGGATCTTTTTTCCGCCTTTGACATCGAAGATCGAGCCTTTGAAGTTCGGGAAGGCGCCGCGCTCCTCGGCCAGTTCAATCGACATCTGGTGGGAGGTGTCGTTGATGAATTTCATCACCTTGCCGCCCAACTCGACGGCGCTCTCTGAATTGTAGGGAATGCCGAGCAGGATCAGCATATCCGCCCAGCCCATGACACCGAGACCGATCTTGCGGTTGGCGCGGGTCATCTGGTCGATTTCGGGGATCGGGTAGTTGTTGACTTCGATGACATTGTCGAGAAAGCGGGTCGCCAGGCGCACGGTCTCGCCAAGGCGGTTCCAGTCGACATCTCCGTCAAGAATGAAACGGGCCAGGTTGATCGAGCCGAGGTTGCAGGATTCGTAGGGCAGCAGCGGTTGTTCGCCGCAGGGATTGGTGGCCTCGATTTCGCCGACCTGGGGGGTCGGGTTGTCGCGGTTGAGACGGTCGAGGAAGATGATCCCCGGTTCGCCGTTGTGCCAGGCCATGTCGACGATGTGGTCGAAGACTTTTCGGGCCGGCAACTTCTGCATCGGTTTCCCGGTGCGCGGGTTGATGATCTCGTAGTCACCGTCGACTTCCACCGCTTCCATGAAGGCTTCGGTCATGCCGACCGAGATATTGAAATTGGTCAGCACCGTCTGGTCCCGTTTGGCCATGATGAAATCCATGATGTCGGGATGGTCGACGCGCAGGATGCCCATGTTGGCGCCGCGGCGGGTGCCGCCCTGCTTGATGGTTTCGGTCGCCGCGTCGAAAACCTTCATGAAGGAGATCGGACCGGAGCTGACCCCCTTGGTTGAGCTGACGACGTCGTTGGCCGGACGGATGCGCGAGAAGGCGAAGCCGGTGCCGCCGCCGCTCTTATGGATCAGGGCGGTATTCTTGATCGATTCGAAAATTTCCTCCATCGAATCGCCGACCGGCAGCACGAAACAGGCGGACAACTGTCCAAGTTCGCGGCCGGCGTTCATCAGCGTGGGGGAGTTGGGCATGAATTCCAGGCTGGTGATCATGCGGAAAAAATCTTTTTCCAGTTGCCTGGCGTCAACACCTGTCTTCAGCCGTGTCTCGGCCGAGGCGATGGTATGGGCCACGCGCTGGAACATGGCGGCCGGTGTTTCAAGAACCTTGCCTTCTTCGTCGCGCTTGAGATAGCGACGTTCAAGGACCGTGACGGCATTCGGGGAAAGGGGGATTTCAGTTTTACGAGACGTCTTAGGCATGTTGCAACCCTTCTGAATTAAATCGCAATGTTCGATTTAAGGTTGTCGTGATCGGTTTTGAAAACGTTCGAGGTGTCCTAGAGGAAATAACACATACTGTGGTAAGGGTGACTTTAAACCACAATATATAGTGGCTGTCAAGCCGGAAAATCGGATTCTTCGGCAAGGGAAAAAGATCGGTTTTTCACCTGTTTGGAAAATGACTAAAAAGGTATTGAATTTATTGTGAAATTGATTTTGGAAGAGGTTGCCGGGTTGATTTTCTGGACAAGAATGAAGGTGCGAAACCGATTGGATGAGCGGGGTTGGCGGGGAAAAAAGCCGTAGGGAAAACTTGGCTTTGCAGTTTCCTTAAAAGCATGTTAGAAAACAAAGTCGTTTAATGCATTTTCTGCACGATTGCGCCACTCTGGAAACCGCAATGACGCGAAAAAAGAATGACCCGCAGGACCTCGAAAAAGAACTGCGGGGCCTGAAAAATATTCTCAGTGTCGCCCAGGTGGTTGTTTCATCCCTGCGCCTGGAGGAAGTTCTCGACAATATTCTCGGCAGCGCCATGGCAGTTATGGAGATGCCCGCCGGGAGCATTGCGCTCTACGACCGGGCCAGCAACTATCTCTCCCTCAAGGTTCATCACGGCCTCAGTGAAAACTTCATCTCCCGTGATCGTTGGCGGGTGGGCGAGGGGGGACTGACGGCCACTATTCTCAACCAGGGAACAGCCTTTGCCGTCGAAGACACCGATAAAGCTGATTTTTTCAACAACCCCCTGGCGGTCACTGAGGGAATCCGGGCCCTGATTGCCGTTCCGTTGAAAATTCAGAACAAGGTGATCGGCATCCTCTACGTCGATGATTTCAAGCCGCGTCGTTTCGATCAGATGGATCTGCGGTTGTTGTCAATCCTCGGGTCTTTTGCGGCGATGAGCATTGACAATGCGCGATTGCACGAAAAAACGCGTCGTCTTGCCTCCACCGACGGGTTGACCGGCTTGTACAATCACCGCCAGTTCAAGCGGCTCTTTTCCGAGGAATTGATGAGGGCGCGACGTTATCGGAAACCTCTCGGCCTGGTGATGCTTGACGTTGATGATTTCAAACATTTTAATGACAGCTATGGCCACCCGGTCGGTGACAAGGTGCTGGTGGCTGTCGCCGAGATTCTGACCGAGACCCTGCGTGACTGTGATTATATTTTTCGTTATGGCGGTGAGGAATTCATTGCCCTGCTTCCGGAGTCGGATGCCGCTGCTTCTCTGGCCGCCGCGGAACGGTGCCGGGCCCTTATTGAGCAGGAGTCGGCACGCTATCTCGACGGTTTTGCCACGACTGGTGTCACCGTCAGCATCGGGGTGGCGACCTATCCGCGGGACGGTGAAACATTTGATGGCCTGCTCAAGGTTGTTGATGACCTGCTCTATGCCGCCAAACGCGAGGGCAAGAACAAGATCCACTATCTGCCGGACAGCTGATGCGTTTTTTGTCGTGCGGTCCCCTCTGCCTGTTTTCAACCCCGGAAAAATCTACCCGTGCTAGAATGCAAAACCATGGCTGGTGAAAAAATACTGATTGTTGATGATGAAGAGGGGATGCGGCGGTTGTTGAGCCGCATTCTCGTCAGAGAAGGTTATGAAACCAACGCGGTCGGCAACGGCGATGACGCGCTGCAGGCGATTGCTCAGGACCAGTACGACCTGATCATCACCGATATCAAGATGCCGGGTATGGGAGGTTTGGAACTCCTTTCCGAACTTCGCGCCTACGATCCGCGTCTGCCGATTATCGTCATTACTGCCTATGGTACCGTCGAGAGTGCCGTTCAGGCGTTGCGGGCCGGTGCCTACGACTACATCACCAAGCCTTTTGAAACCGACGAGATCCGACTGACCGTTGCCAAGGCCCTTGAGCGGGAACGATTGCTGGCCGAGAATCGCTACCTGCATGAAGAGCTCGAAGGCCGCTACAAATTTTCCGGTATTATCGGCAACGCCAGGGCGATGCAGGATGTTTTTGATATTACCGCCTCGGTTGCCGCGTCCAATGCCAATGTCCTGATTACCGGGGAGTCGGGAACCGGCAAGGAACTGATCGCCCGCTCCATTCATTTCAATTCCACTCGCAAGGATAAACCCTTCATCGTCCTGAATTGCGCCGCGTTGTCGGAGAGCATTCTCGAAAGTGAGCTCTTCGGCCATGAAAGGGGTGCCTTCACCGGGGCGCTGCATACCAAGAAGGGCCGTTTTGAATTGGCCGATCAGGGAACCCTGTTCATTGATGAAGTCGGTGAAATGAGTCTTGCGGCCCAGGTCAAGCTGCTGCGGGTTATCCAGGAACATGAATTCGAACGGGTCGGCGGCAATCGTACCATCAAGGTTGATGTCCGCATCGTCGCCGCGACCAACAAGAATCTCGAAGAAGAGGTCAAGAAGTCGACTTTTCGGGAAGATCTTTTCTACCGTCTCAATGTCATCAATGTTCATCTGCCCCCCCTGCGGGAGCGGCGGGAGGATATTGAACCGCTGGCGGCTCATTTTCTCGACAAGTATACTCGGGAAACCGGCAAGAAAATTGAGCAGATTTCTCCCAAGGCCATCGCCTGCCTGATCGCTCACGACTGGCCGGGCAACGTTCGTGAACTCGAAAATGCTATCGAGCGGGCGGTCGTTCTGGCCAAGGGAGAGATCCTGACCCCGCGTGATTTCCCCCAGGGAATCCAGGATCAGGACCAGATCTGCCTGTCTCTGCCGGAGAACGGCGGCAGTCTGACCGACATCCTTGAAGACCTGGAGCGGCAGTTGATCGTTCAGACGCTCAACCGGGAAGGTCGTTCCCAGACGCGTACCGCCGAAGTCCTCGGCATCAAGCGCACCACCCTGCGCTACAAAATGGAGAAGTACCATCTGCTCGGCAATGGCGAGGAAGAATCTTTCGATAACGCCGGGGGGGATGTGGTCGAGGACGGGGAAGAATGACGAAAAAGTGTCTTCCCCGCACTCAACCGAAGGTTTCGCTCTGCCAGTGCTGATGCTCCGAACATCCCGGCAAGGCTGGACAATCGGGTTTTTTGCTGATGGTACGTTCCTTGCTGACTGATTCGCTGTGTTTTCCTTCCCGCGCCGACATAAATGGGTTCTGTGCCTGTTGCTGTTCATTGGCCTGCTGTTGCCCGTTGCCGGTGACGGTTGTTTCGGCCCCAAGCTGTTTATCGGCCTGGATGGTTCCGTTCGTCAGGAAACCCTGTACGCCCTGGTCTCGATCTACATCAAGGAGAAAACCGGAACCGAGACAGCAGCGGTACATCTCGACGGAGCGTCACCTGCTGAGGTATTGACCGCGGACAAGGCTGATCTGGTTTTCTGCGAAAAAATTCCCCCGGCCGGCCGCGTGGTTTTTAAAAAAGAAGAGATGCCTTTCATTGTCAGCGGCGAAAGACCGCAATCCGACCTGCAGTTCACGCTGGTGATTCCCGCCCTGAAAAAACTTTCCGGGCTGTTGCCGGCGAATGACTTTTCTTCCCTGGTCCAGGCCGTCGCGTCCGGTGCGCCTCCTCTTGCAACCGCGCGTGAGTTTCTCGATTCCCGAGGGTGGCTGTAGTGCGTTTTCTTTGTCTGGCATTTCTCCTCCCGCTGCTCATGTCCTGCGCTCAGCCGCCGTCACCGCGGCTCTATGCCCCGACCCCGCTGCCGCGACTCTCCGGCGTCATCCACGGCCAGGTGGAGGTTTCCGGAGAAATGGTCCTGGCCGACGACCTGCGCATACCAGCCGGGAGCAGTCTGACGTTCGCTCCCGGATCGCTGGTCTGGGTGCGTCCGGCCGAGTCAACCAAGATCTTCCCGGAATATCTTTCCAGTCTGACTGAAATTCTGGTTCGCGGAACCCTGCGGATTTCCGGCAACCGGCAGAACCCGGTCCGCTTTCTCCCGCTGCAGCCGCTTGACCCGGTCGCTGACGGTGATCCGTTGTGGGCCGGCATTGAACTGTTGCCCGGCGCGGTTGCGAGTCTCTCCGGTTTTGAACTGCGGCGTGCCGATGTCGGTCTTCTTGTTCAGCAGGCCGAGGTCAGTCTCTCCGGTGGCCGCCTGACCGGTTGTCGGTATGGACTGCTGCTTCAGGAGGGGGCACGGCTGACGGCTGAAAGGATGGATGTCCGACAGGGGGAGGTGGGGCTGTTCTGTTCCGGTGACGCGGTGCTGGCCCTGTCCGACAGCAGCTTCAGCCTGATGGATGAAGAAGGGCTCTATCTCGATCGACAGTGTACTGTCCGTCTGCGTCAGGTTGTTTCCCGCGACAATGATGTCGGTCTGGTCGCGGCTGATCACTTCCGGCCCGGTCTGACCCTGATCGACAATCGCCTGCCGCGGCTCTATCTCGGGGGAGGGGTGCCATGACCAGACTGCTGTGCCTGGTGCTGCTGCTCGCCTCCTGCCTGCCGGCCATTGCCGAAACCCGCTACAGCGGTGAACAGACATTATGGCAGGATACGGTCTGGTCCGGCGACATTCTCATCGACGGAATCCTGACGGTTGCGCCCGGGGTCCGGCTGGAAATCCGCCCGGGGACAACGGTCCGGTTCACCTTTTTCGACAGCAACGGCGACGGTATCGGTGAACATGAAATTTTCATCCAGGGTCGTTTGCTGGCCCTTGGCACGGCCGAGCAGCCGATCCTGTTCACCTCCGCGGAGACCGCTCCCCGTCCCGGAGCCTGGGGTGCCATCAACATGATGGCTTCGGAAGATGACAACCTGTTGCGTCACTGCGTTGTCGAATATGCCTATCGCGGTTTTCATGCCCATTTCGGCAAGGGGCGCATCGAGGACAGTCTTTTTCGTCGCAACCTGCGGGCCTTCCAGTTTCAGGATTCGACAGTCAGGGTCAGTCGTTGCCGGGTGCTTGACAATTTCAACGGGCTGCAGTTCCGTGACGCCACCGTGGTCCTGGAACAGTGCCGGATTACCGGCAGCCAGTGGGCAATCCGCGGCATCTACAGCGATCTGACGCTGACCGGGTGCCTGATTGAAAACAACCGGATCAATGCCGTCAGCCTGCGCGAATCAACCCTGGTTGCCGAGGCCAACAGGATCATCGGCAACCGCCGGGGAATCTTCCTGCAGCGCGGCAAGGGGACCCTGCGTGGCAACCGGATCGTAGGCAATGCCGAGCATGGCACTTTTTTTGAAGACTCCGAGGTGATTCTGCGGGACAATCGGATCACCGCCAATGGCCGGGCCGGGATCCGCTGGCTCGACTCGCAGGGGGTGATCGCCGGCAATGACCTGTCCGGTAATGGTGAATACGCCCTGATGAACGATGGCAGCGGCGATCTGCAGGTCGGTTCCAACTGGTGGGGCTCGGTCGACGAAAAGCGAATTGATCAGTTGATTCGGGACCGGCGTGATCGACCGGAAACGGGGCTGGTCCGTTATGCGGTTCCCCTGTCCGGGAAACCTTCGGCAGGACCCACCGCAACACCACTGTTGCCGGAATAAACGCGTTTGCCGCTTTTGCGTGGAATAGAACCCGAGACGGGCTGAGTGAGGATTGTTTTCTTTATGCGAAACATCATTTTTTGTCTTTTCGGCCTGCTCTGCAGCATCCTGCTGAGCGGTTGCCAGCAGACTGCCGACCAGGGACCGGTCTACAAGATCGGTTACATGAACTGCAACAGTGAGCAGGAAACCCGTCTGCGGTTTGCCCCGTTGACACGCTATCTGAGCGAGAAAGTTGGTGTCCGGTTCGAGATGGTGCCGGTGGACACCCAGGATTTCGAGGATCGCTTCAAGAAAGAAGAGTTTGCCTTTACTCACACCAATTCCCTGTTGTACCTGATCCTGCGCCAGGACCATGATCTGCAGCTGGTGGCCACAGAAAAGCGCGGCCAGTTCGGAGCGCGGACCGCCGGAACCATTATTTCCCGCAAGGACAGCGGTATCCGCACCCTGGCCGACCTGAAAGGGAAGCGGATGATTTTCGGGCCCCAGCTCGCTCCGTCAGGATACCTGGCCCAGTACGACCTGATGCTCAAGGCCGGTATCGACCCGGAAACGGATCTTTCCTATTACGCCATCCCGCACGGGTCCTTCAAGCATGAGAAGCTGATCTACGCCGTCTATTTCGGTGCCTATGATGTCGCCGCCGCCCCGGCGCTTGACCTTGAGGTCATGACCCGCGAAGGCAAGATTTCTGCCGATGATTTTCAGATCGTGGCCCAGAGCCCGATCTTTCCCTACTGCACCTTCGGTGCCGCCAAAGGGGTTGATCCCGACCTGGTGAAACGGTTCCGGGAGGCCCTGGTCTCGCTTACGCCCGAGGACACCGTTGACTACAACGGCGAACAGGTGAAGGTTCTCAAGTCCGCCTGGGTTGACGGCTTCGAACAGTTGCTCGACAGCGATTACGATATCCTGCGCGGCATGGCCAAACGGGCCAACATGCCGCCTTACCAGGAGTTCTAGAGAGGTGAGCCGGTTGTTGCAGGATCATTTTGACCGTTGGCACGTCCTGGTGCTGCTGCTGGCCGTCTTCGGCGCCGCGGCGTTGCTGTTGACCGCCGGCGGTGGCGGCGATGCCGCCGCGCGCAGTGAGCTCAACCGCCAGTTGGAGCAGGACGTCGCCTACCGTGCCCGGATTGATTTCCTGCAGGATCTCTATCGGCCGGTGCTGGACCTGGAAAAGTCCGGCGCCCGCCAGCAGGCGCTGCTCAAGCTGGAGGAAATCAGCCGGCGCTACCCCGGTGAAGGTTACGGCTTCATTATCAAGGGACGCATCCTGCTGCAGCTGGACGCTGTCGAAGAAGCCGTGGCCAATTATGTCGATGGTGTCAGGCTCAACGGCGATTTTGCCGACAGGCAGGGGCCCTTTTCCGCCTGGAACGAGATCAACCAGCTGGTCAGCAGGCAACTCCCCAGCTTTTCCGAGAGGGCTCGAACCCATCCCGACAACGCGACTCTGAAACGGGTCCTGAGCAACCTTCACTATCTGCAGAGCCGCCTGGCGGGAGGATGCGAATAGAATTATGCCCGTTTTTGACCGCCATTTCTGGATTGTCGTTGTTGCCGGTGGCCTGCTCGGACTGATCGGGGTCGGCCTGGCCGTACTCGGCAATCCGCAGAATTCAGGGATCTGCATCTCCTGTTTCCTGGAAAACACTGCCGGGGCCCTGGGGCTGCACGGCAACCAGCGGATGCAGTATCTGCGGCCGGAACTGATCGGTTTTGTTCTCGGCGCCGTTTTCAGCGCAGCGGCCGGCCGTGAATTTCGTTCCCGCGGGGGCAGTGCCCCGTTGCTGCGGTTTCTTTCCGGGGTCTTCCTGATGATCGGCTGCGGTGTTTTTATCGGTTGTCCGATCAAGCTGTTTCTCCGCCTGACGGCCGGTGACCTGACTGTTCTGAGCGGATTGGCCGGTCTGGTTGTCGGTGTCTGGTTCGGTCTGAAAGGGTTGGCCGGGGGCATCCATCTCGGTGGGGGGCGTCAGGATCCGCGCGGGGCGAGCGGCCTCTGGGTACCGCTGTTTTTCCTGCTGCTGCTGGTTCTGCTTTTGCTGCAGCCCGGGTTCATCCTCTTTTCAACCCGCGGCAGTGGGGCCCAGCATGCTCCGCTGCTGTTTTCCCTCGGCGCCGGTCTGCTGCTCGGCGGTCTGGCCCAGCGCAGCCGGTTCTGTATCACCGGCAGTGTCCGCGACACCTTTCTCATGGGGCGGCGTACTCCCCTGATCTGGGGACTGGCCGCCTTCATCCTGGCTGCTGTCGGCACCAACCTGGCTGCCGGGCGCTTCCATCCCGGATTCTACGGCCAGCCCGGTGCTCATCTTGACTATGGCTGGAGTTTTCTCGGCATGCTGCTGGTCGGCTGGTTGTCGGTCCTGATCGGTGGCTGTCCTTTCCGCCAGTTGATCAAGGCCGGGGAGGGGGATGCCGACGCCGGGCTGGTGGTGATCGGCATGCTGCTTGGTGGAGGGCTGGTGCAGGCCTGGGGCCTGGCCGGCACGGCGGCTGGTGTTCCTCTTTACGGCAAGGTTGCCGTCCTGGTCGGCCTGGCTTTTGTCGCCGCCAATTCGCTGCTCTGGAGAGAGCGGGTGGCGGAAGCCTGAATTGATGGAAGGAGCGATCGTGAACAGACCACAACGTCATACAGCTATTGTCTGGCGGCATGAAACCGGACGGGAGCGGGAACTCCTGGCCGCTCAGCAGCAGGGCGAGGATATCTCCGACGGCGGGACGGTGATCCTGGTCCACCAGGGAACCATGCATCAGCTCAATCTGCTTGGTGGGGAAATCTGGTTGCGTTGCGACGGAGAGCGCAGCCTGGAGCAGATTATCAATGAGCTGGCGGGCGAATATGAGGTCGACCGGGGTGAACTGGAACAGGATGTCCGCGACTTTGTCGCCGACCTTGAACAGCGGGGGTGGCTGATCGATGGCTGATGCAAAGATGGGCCTGCTTTCGGCGCCGCTGACATTCAACTGGACCCTCTCCTACCGCTGTAATTTCAGCTGCAGTCACTGCTACAGTCGCGAAGAGCAGGCGGCCGAGCTGGGGACCGCCGATATCAAACGTATCGTCGACATCCTGGCAGCCAAGAAGATCCCGTTCATCAATTTCGGTGGTGGTGAGCCGCTGATTCGGGAGGACCTGTTCGAGATCGCCGCCTATGCCGCTGAACAGGGGCTGAATGTGTCGATGAACTCCAACGGCTGGCTCGTCGATGCGGACAATGCGTCCCGGCTGGCCGCGGCCGGATTCAAGAGCGTCGGCATCAGTATCGACAGTGCTGAGGCGTCCCTGCACGATGATTTCCGCTGCATGCCCGGTTCCTTCGCGCGGGCCGTTGCCGCCCTCGACCACCTGCGCCGGGCCGGTATCCGCACCACCATGAGCGCGGTGATTTCGCGCATCAATTACCGGAATTTCCGGGATATCCTCGACCTTGCCCGGGAGCATGATGTCAGCCAGGTCTACCTGCATAACTTCAAGTGCAGCGGCCGCGGTTTCAAGAATCGTGAAGAACTCGACCTTGACCCGGGAGAATGGAAAGCCTTTTATCTTGAGGCACTTGAGGTCAAGAACAGCACTGAGGCTCCGGCGATTTCCTTCGACGATCCGGTGATCGCTTCTCTGCCCGGTTACGATGCCGACCCCCTGGTCAAGGGGAGCAGCTGCGGCAAACTCTCCCTGCACCTGCGGCCGAACGGAGATATCACTCCCTGCGGGTTTATTCCGTTGGTGGTGGGAAATATTCTCAACCAGGATTTCGACGAAATCTGGAACGGTTCCGATGTGCTGCAGAAAATGCGGAACAAGGAGGCGAAGGGCAAATGCGCCGGCTGCTCGTCCTACGGTGACTGCCTCGGCGGCTGTACGGCCCGCGCCTTTGCCACCACCGGTGACTTCTCCGAGCCCGATCCTCATTGCTGGAAATGATCGGGACGGCGAACCTGATGTCTTGATATGACAGCTCTCGATCATCTCGACGCGCCATTGCGCATGACCTGGTTCCTTGATGACCGTCTCGCCCCGGCGCGACAGATCCTGCTCGCCGAACGGCTGGTCGAGGCCGGGCTCTTTGAACTGACCCTGACCGGTCACCCTCTCAGATGTCCGGTGCTGAAGGAAATTCTCGGGATTCTTGCCGGGCGCGGCATGCAGGTCAGTCTGGTTGTCACCGCTGACGACAGGGATCTGTTGCCCGTGACCGGCCAGCCGCCGGCGCGGGTGTTGCTCGATCTGGGGCCCTCTCCAGGGGATGTCGTTCCCGACTGGCGGGGGATTGAGGGGCATGTCCAATCGCTGCGCGAGGCAGGCTGCTTTCCCGGCCTGCAGTTGCTGCCGCTGCGTTCCTCGATCAGGTTGCTGCCCGATTTATTCCTGCTGGCGACCGACCTGGCTGTGGATCAGGTGCTTCTGCCGAACGTGCCGTTGACCGATTTTGCCGGTGAGGATCCCGGCCCTCGGCTGCTGCGGGCCGAAGATCTGGAATCTTTTGCCGGGTTCTGGGAGAGGATCGACCCCCGACCGCCGATTCCGTCCGGGCTGGTGGTTCATGATCTCTTTCTGTGGGAGATCCTCTGTCCCGGTCAACGTCGCGACCACTACAGCGGCTGTCAGGCCGGCAACAGCCTCGGGCATCTCGATGCCGCCGGTATTCTCTATCCCTGTTCGTCCTGGAACCAGCCGCTGGGGGCCTTGTTTGATGCCGCGCTCACCGATCTCTGGCAAGGGGATCTGCGTCGTTCCATACGGGATGACATCGCGCGTCAACCCGACGCGTGCAATGGTTGTCGTGTCTACGCCCGCTGTCTGGCCGGATGCCGGGGACTGTCGCGTGCTTTTTCGTCTGAAGATGATGAAGGCCGGGGACGAGATCTGATGTGTTCCGGTCGCAGAGATTTGTGATCGGAATCTGTTTCGCGACTGTCGAAATTCCGGTTTTCCGAATTCGATATTTTTGCGTTTTTCCAATGGTCAGGGCGCGGCAAATCCATTATGATGCAAACCGATGAGTATTTATCTCGATAACGCGGCGACATCATTCCCTAAACCCGAATCGGTCTATCGTGCCGTCGAACGCGCCATGCGGCACGCGGGAGGCAACCCCGGTCGCGGCGGCCATCGTTTTTCTCTCGACGCCGGTCGTGAGGTTCTGGAAACGCGCGAAACACTGGCGCGTTTTTTTGCTGTTGAGGATGCCGCCCGTATTGTATTTACATCGGGTGCCACCGAGGGAATCAACCTGGCGCTGTTCGGTCTGCTGCAGCCGGGCGACCGGGTTGTGACCACCAGCATGGAGCATAATGCCCTGATGCGGCCGCTGTATGCCCTGCAGCAGCGCGGCATCGAGGTCGAACAGGTGGTGACCGGTCGTGACGGCATTGTCGACGTCAGCGAACTGCAGCGTGCCTGCCGGGTTCCGACCCGGCTGCTCGCCATCGGCCACTGTTCCAATGTCAGCGGTTCCATCCAGCCGCTGGAGACAATCATCCCCTGGTGCCGGGACCATGGCATCCTGACCCTGGTGGATGCCGCTCAGAGCGCCGGTCACCTGCCGCTGTCAGTCGCCCGCCTCGGGGTTCATCTGCTGGCTGTCCCCGGACACAAGGGGCTGCTCGGCCCGGCCGGCACCGGGTTTCTCTATGTCGACCCGGAACTGCGGCTGGAGCCGCTGCTTTACGGCGGAACGGGCATCAATTCGACCATGCGGACCATGCCCGAAGATCTGCCCGAGCGTCTGGAGGCCGGGACGTTGAATGTTCCCGGCCTGGCCGGTCTGCGGGCCGGCGTCGAATATCTTCAGCAGCAGGGTCCGGAGCGGCTCGAAGCCAGGCTCAATGAGCTGGTGGACCGCTTGCTCGCCGGGCTTGAAGCTGTTCCCGGCGTCACCCTCTACGGCCCGGCGCGGGGAGAGCGGCGCGGCAATGTCGTGTCCTTCAATCTTGACGGCATGGATGCGGCTGAAGTCGGTTACCGTCTTGAACAGCAGTTCGGCATCTGTGTCCGGGTCGGGCTGCACTGCGCCCCCGATGCTCATCGCAGCCTCGGGTCGTTTCCGGGAGGGACGGTCCGGGTCAGTCCCGGCATCTTCACCCGTCCGGAACAGGTTGAGAAGCTGCTGACTGCGGTTGCCCTCCTGGGTGATCCGTCAGCCCGCAACGATAAAGAATAAAGGAGTCATGCCGATGCGAAAAGTCTTCTGGATATTGCCCCTGTTGCTGCTGGTTTTTGCCGCCTGCTCGTTGCCGCCTGACAAACCGGTCACCCGTGCCGAGCTGATGAAGACCCGGATCTACAACGACTACGTGATCGAGGAATCTCCCGAGCAGGTACTCAACGCGCTCAATCGGGACGGCGAGGTGGTGCTCAAGAGTAAACGCAATATTCCCGGCAAGAATTATCCCGTTCACCTGAAAATCCTTGCCACTTCGGATGGTCTTGAAGTGGTGGATTACGATCGCTGAAGTCAGCCCCGGTTGTTCACCCCGGTGAGTTCGGGGCCTCTGGTTCGGTTGCAACCCTCGGAGAATCGGAATCGATGAAAAAAACCTATATTCTCGACACCAATGTTCTGCTGCATGATCCGCAGGCCATTTTCAAGTTTGAAGACAACAACCTGGCGATTCCGATTACCGTCATCGAGGAGATTGACGGTTTCAAGAAGAATCTCAATGAAACAGGTAGAAATGCCCGCCAGTTCTCACGTTTTCTTGATGCGCTCCGTAAGGACCACAGCCTTACCGAGGGGGTGCCGCTCGAATCCGGGGGCAACCTGACGGTTGAACTCTACACGGAAGAGGCCCTCAACCGGCTGCCGCCAGAGTTGCGCAGCGACCGGGGGGACAACCGTATTCTCGCTGTGGCGCTGAAATTCAAGGAGCGGCTTGACGGTCCGGTTGTCTTTGTCACCAAGGACACCAACCTGCGCATCAAGGCCGACGCCATCGGCTTGACGGCCGAGGATTACGAATCGGACAAGGTGTCCATCGATGAACTCTATACCGGTGCCACTGAAATCCTGGTCGGCAAGGATCAGGTCGATGATTTCTATGCCCGCGGATTTCTCGAAATCGACTGTGAGTGCCGTGCCAACCAGTTCGTGACCCTGGTGGATGAAAGCAACCCCTCGCACACCGCACTGGCCCGTTACCAGTGTCCGCTCAATCGTCTTGTCGCCCTGATTCCCACGCCCAAGGAAGGTCTCTGGGGCATTCACCCGCGCAATCGTGAGCAACAGTTCGCTTTCGACCTGCTGCTCAATGATGATATCCAGCTGGTCAGCCTGATCGGCATGGCCGGTACCGGTAAAACCCTGCTGGCTCTGGCGGCCGGCCTGCACATGGCGGCCGACGAGGATCACTACAACCGACTGCTGGTTTCCCGTCCGGTTTTTCCGCTTGGCCGTGATCTCGGTTTTCTGCCCGGAGATATCGAGGAGAAGCTGGCCCCCTGGATGCAGCCGATCTTCGACAATATCGAGTTGCTGCTCGGTTCGGTGGACGAAGAGGGCAAGCGGAAGCGCGGTTATCGTGAACTGGTCGATATGGGTCTCCTGGAAATCGAGGCGCTGACCTATATCCGCGGTCGCTCGATTCCCAACCAGTACCTTATCGTCGATGAATCGCAGAACCTGACCCCCCACGAAATCAAGACCATCGTCACCCGTGCCGGGGAAGGGACCAAGGTTGTTCTTACCGGAGACCCCTACCAGATAGATAATCCGTATGTCGATTCGTCCAGTAATGGTTTGACCTACGTGGTGGAAAAGTTTAAAGACCAGGATGTTGCCGGGCATATCACCCTGCAGAAGGGAGAACGTTCCTGCCTGGCGGAATTGGCGGCGAACCTGTTATGAATCTGCCGGTGGTCAGGTGTCTGAAGAATCCTTGTCAGCGTCCCCCCTGGTTGGCGCCGCTGCTCATGTCTGACTGCTGATTGCCGGATACCTTGACTTGCCATGCTGTTGCTCTGTATCGAAAGTTCATGCGATGAGACCGCCGCCGCCGTTGTCCGTGACGGACGCGAGCCGCTGTCCAGCGTCATAGCCACGCAGATCGATGTTCATGCCCGCTACGGCGGCGTGGTGCCCGAGATCGCCTCGCGCCAACACCTTGAGGCGATCAGCCCGGTGATTGACCAGGCGCTTGAGGAGGCCGGCTGCCGGCTGGACGATATTGAAGGGCTGGTGGTTACCCGCGGTCCCGGGCTGGTCGGCGCGTTGCTGATCGGGGTCTCGGTTGCCAAGGCGCTGGCCTGGTCGCGGCGGTTGCCGCTGATCGGGGTGCATCACATCGAAGGGCATATCCTGTCGCCGCTGCTAGAGCGTGAGATTGCTTTTCCCTACCTGGCTCTTGCTGTTTCCGGCGGGCATACCCACCTTTACCGGGTCGACGGTATCGGACGCTACAGGATTCTCGGCCGGACTCTGGATGATGCCGCCGGTGAAGCGTTCGACAAGGTCGCCAAACTGCTTGGGCTCGGCTATCCCGGCGGCGCAGTGATTGACCGTCTGGCCAGCGAAGGCGATCCGCGGGCGATCCGTTTTCCGCGACCGATGCTGAACCGGGACAACCTCGACTTCAGCTTCAGCGGCATCAAAACCTCGGTGATGAATCATGTTCGCAGCACCGGCGCCCTGAGCGAGCGGCAGGTCCGGGATGTTGCGGCCGGATTCCAGGCGGCGGTGGTCGAAGTCCTGACCGCCAAGACGTTGCGGGCGGCCGAAGAAGAGAACCTGGAACGCATCGTGGTTGCCGGAGGAGTCGCCTGCAACAGCGGCCTGCGTCGCCGTTTTGCCGCCGAGAGCGGAGCGCGCGGGATGAGGGTCGATTTCCCGAGCCCGGCTCTGTGCGGGGATAATGCCGCGATGCTCGGTGTCGCCGGAGACTATTACCTGCGCAACGGTGCGCGGGCATCACTTGATTTGAATGCCGTGCCGGTCTGGCCGCTGGACCAGGCTGCACCAATGATGGCATGAGGGGCTGATGTATCGCAGGTGGGGGTTTGTCAGACTGCTCAAACTGCTCCTGATTCGTTTTGTCAGGCTGCAGGGGACGCCGAATGAGATCAGCCGCGGGGTTGCCCTCGGCATCGCCATCGGTATGACCCCGACCTTCGGTTTCCAGATGGTGATCGCCGCATTCTGGGCCTGGGTTCTCAAGGAGAGCAAGGTTGCCGCCATCCTCGGGGTCTGGATCACCAACCCGCTGACCGCGCCGTTTATCTATGCCCTTGAATATGAAACCGGTCGCACCATGCTCGGCATGGACTTTGTTTCCCTGCCGCATGAACTGACTTTTGCCACTCTCAGCAACCTTGGATGGCAGGTGATTCTGCCGCTCTGTGTCGGCAGCCTGGTATGGACCGTATTCAGCTGGTTTGCCGCCTATTATCTCTGTCTCAAACTCGCTCCGATGGCCAAGCGTCTACGGGTGCCCCGCTGGCCGAGAAAGCCCACATCCTGATGTCTGTCAATCAAGGCCACCGTGCCAAGAAGCGGTTCGGCCAGAATTTTCTGCGTGATCGCCATGTGGTGGGAGAAATCCTGGCCGCCGCCGAAATCACGGCCACCGACCGGGTTCTGGAGATCGGTCCCGGGCTCGGTGCCCTGACCGATGGACTGCTGCGGGCCGCCGGCGAGGTCCTGATCATGGAACTGGATCGCGACCTGCTGCAGCGTTGGCAGCAGCGGCCGGAGCCCAACCTGCGGGTTCTGGCCGGAGACGCCCTCAAGCTCGACTGGCCGCAGTTGCTTGAACCCGCGCCGGTCAAGCTGGTTGCCAATCTGCCGTACAATATTTCCAGCCAGGTCATCTTCAAAATTCTCGATCACCGGCAGCTGTTTTCCCGACTGGTGCTGATGTTCCAGAAAGAGGTCGGTGAGCGTCTGCGCGCCGCGCCGGGCTGCCGTGATTATGGCATCCTGTCGGTGCTTTGCCGACAGTGGTTCGATATTCGCCGGGTTGTCAAGGTTCCGCCCCAGGCGTTTCGACCGGCTCCCAAAGTTGATTCGGTGGTGCTGCGGTTCGATCCGTTGCCCGAACCGCGGGTGGTTGTCGACCAGCCGGAACTGTTTCTGCGGGTGGTCAAGGGAGCCTTTGTTCAGCGCCGGAAAACCCTGCGCAACAGTTTGCTCGCGGCTGGTTTTGAAGCCGGAGTGCTTGATGCCGCCCTGCAGCGCAGCGACATTCTGCCGACCCGTCGCGGAGAAACCCTCGAGCTTGAGGAGTTCGCCCGTTTGACCCGTAATCTTCAGGCCTGAGACAGACGCGTTTCCGTCCAGGCTTCCCTCTTTTCAGGAGTTGTTATTTATGAGTTCAACCGAACAGGTCGTCGCCCGTGTCAACGGCACCCCCATCAATCGATTTGACCTGGATAATGCTATCCAGGGCTATGCCATGGAACAGCACCGCAAGACCATGGACCAGCTCGATGCCGACCAGCTCCGGGAGGCCGAGGATTTCGCTCTCGAAAAGCTGGTTGCCCGTGAGTTGATATTCCAGGAAGCGATGGCCGGCGGTTTCGTCGCTGATGAACAGACCATCGAAGAGGAGCGGCAGAAGATTGTTGCCAACTTCCCCAGTGAAGAGGAGTTTGCCGCAACCCTGGCCAAGGCCGGGCTTGATAGTGAATCCTATCGCCGTATGCTGCGCCAGGATGTGACCGTCAACCAGTTCTCCGAACAGCAGATCATGGGCCTTCCTGAGCCGGACCTGGACGCGGTCGAATCCTTTTACCGGGAGCATCCGGAGCAGATGATTCGCCGGGGCAGGGTGCGCGCCTGCCACATCCTGGTCAAGGCCCCTGCAACTGAGCGGGATCAGGCGCGGGAAAAGATCGAGCAGCTGCGGCAGCAGGCAACGGCCGACAACTTTGCCGACCTGGCCCGACGCAGTTCCGACTGCCCGAGCGCCACCGGCGGCGGTGATCTCGGTTATTTCCGCCGTGGTGACATGGTCGCCGAGTTCGAGCAGGCGGCTTTTTCGCAACCGGTCGGTGAAGTCGGCGCCCCGGTTGAAACCCAGTTCGGTTTCCACCTGATCATGGTCCTCGACCGTGAGGAAGACCAGCGGATGAGCCTCGAGGAAGCTCGTCCGCAGATCGTTCGTTTTCTGCAGGGGCAGGCGGGAGCGGAAAAATTGCGCGCCTGGGTTGAGCAGCTGCGCGACAAGGCGGTGATCGAACTGAACATCGCTGTGGATTGAGCGAACCCGGCCTCCTTTCATCCGGGGAGGCGGCTCGTCGCCGTCTCCCCGGAGTCTTTTTTTATCCGACCTGCTTGTCAATGCTCCACTCATGATCTAAACTCCCAAAATGACTGGTAATTATCCAGCCAGTATGTTTGTCTACGCCCTTCATCCCGCCGGGAGCAGATCATGAAGACTATCGTTGATTCACAAGGACATCGTCTGCCGCAACAGCAGATCGAAGAGAAAATTTCCACCGCCCTGATGCTGCTCTGCCAGCGCCAGCCGGAGCGGGCCGACCAGTTGCGAGCCCTCGCCGGGATCCTGCGGGATCACACTCCGCTGAGTTTCTTTGTCGCCCCGACAACCGACCGCCTGGCGGAATGGGTTGAGCAGTTTGACCGTTTTCTCGCCCGGCGGGACTCCCGGGTGATGGTGGACTGTTTCTCGCTGGCTCCGGGAGACCGTTCTTTCCTGGTGACCAATACCCCCGATGTTCCCTACCTGCTGCACACCGTTCAACTCTGTCTTTCCCGTCTCGGAGTTCGTTTCCAGGTTGTCTGTCACCCGATCATCTCGGTTCACCGTGAGGGGGGAGAGATCGTGCGTCTCGGTCCCGCGGGCCGGGGTGGCGATGCTGAATCACTGATCGTCATTGAACTGGAAGATATCGGCTGTCGTGACATTCCTGAACTGCTGAAGGAGGTGCGGCGCCGGCTTGAACTGGTTCTGCAGGTTGCGGCCGATGATCAGAAGCTGCGGCAGCAGCTCAATGCCGTCGGTCATTGCCGTACCGCCAATCATGATTTCTGGTCCTGGCTTGAGCAGGGAGCGTTTCTGCCTCTGTCATATAAAAGACTGAGGCTTTCCGGCAGTGGTGATGCCATGGAGGTGCTTGAAGAAGCCGACAGCGCTCTCGGCATTCCGTGGAAAATGGTTCAGGTCCGCAGTGGCGAATCCCTCTCCCTGAGTGAGCTTCCGGGACGCTTCCAGAGCAGAATCCATCGCCCGACGGCCGAAGTGGTGGAGGAAAGCGACCGCCGCAGTCCCATCTTTCGTGATGAACCCCTGGTCTATGTCGGTTGCCGGGACGGGTCGGTCGAGCATGTTTTCCTTGGCCTTTTTGTTCCCGAAGAGCTGGAGAAGCCGACCCTCGGCATTCCCGCGCTGAAGAACCGGATGGCACAGGCCTTCGACCAGCTCTGTATCCCCGCCGGCAGCCATGATTACCGTAAGATTACCGAGATCTTCAATTCCTTCCCCAAAACCGAGATGTTTTTCATGGCTGACGAGGAGTTGTTCTGCCTGGTCCGCTCGTTCACCCAGTTGTACCGCCACGCCTCGGTCAAGGTTGTCCCGGCTCACAGCCTGGCGGTACGCGGGCTGACGCTGATGATGATCATGCCGCGTGATTTCTACACGCCGCAGAACATGAGTCGTATGGAGAAGTATCTCAAACGCTTTTTCAGCGCCGCCGGCGTCGTAACACGCGTTATTCACATGGCCAAGTCCTACCTCAGCCTGCATGTCAGCATCCAGAAGGACGATTTCGACATCGCCTTCGATGCCGGCAGGCTGGAGCGCGGGTTGACGCGTCTCGCCCGCCCCTGGGATCTGTGTCTGGAAGACCTGCTCGATCGACGTTTCGATGCCTGTCGACGAGATCAGTTGCTGGAACGCTATCGGGACGCATTCCCGATTGAATACCGTCACCTGACTCACCCGCGCTTCGCCCTGCGCGACATCCAGGCCATAGAGCAGCTCTTCATCGATGGCGAAGATTCCTTTGCCCTGTGGGGGCCGTTGCGCGACCCGGAGGAGTTTTTCCGCCTGCAGTTCTACAGCCTTCGGCAGAGCTATCTCAACGAGTTGATGCCGTTTCTGGAAAATCTCGGTGTCAATGTCATCGACGAGGTTGATTTCAGCCTGGTTGTCGATCAGCGCGAAGTCTTCATCAAGAGCTTTGCCATCCGCGGCGGCGCGGGAAGCCTGCCGCTCTCACCGCTGCGCGACAAACTGGTCGCCGCCCTGACCGCTCTGCGCCGGGGTGACCTGGAGAACGACTACCTGAATCGACTGCTGGTTCTCTCCGGCCTCGACTGGAAACAGATCGACCTTTTCCGTGCCTATCGAAATTACTATTTTCAGCTGGGTTCTCCCTACAGTAAGCGGCGGGTGGCCTTCTCGCTGATCAACAATCCGCAGGTGGCAGCACTGCTTTACAATTATTTCGAGGCCCGGTTCAAGCCCGATGAACGTTGGCAGGATCCCCTCGAACGGGAAGAACAGGCGCTCTCGCCGATCCGCATGGAGTTGATCGCCGCTCTGCAGCAGGTGCAGGACCCCAACGAAGATGAAATCCTGCGGATCATGTTCAACCTGATCGATTCGACCATCCGCAGCAATTTCTTTCTGCGTCGTGATGCCGAGGACTATTTCCTGGCGTTCAAGATCAGCGCCATCGGCATCATCGACATGCCGGCGCCGCGCCCTCTCTACGAAACCTATGTTCACAGCGCGAAGATGGAGGGCATCCACCTGCGCGGCGGCAAGGTCGCCCGCGGCGGTATCCGCTGGTCCGATCGGCCGGATGACTTCCGCACCGAGATCCTCGGCCTGATGAAGACCCAGATGACCAAGAACGCGCTCATTGTACCGGTCGGTTCCAAGGGCGGCTTCATCGTCAAGACACCGTTCAGCAACCGGGAAGAGGGTGGGGCGTTGTCGAAGGCGGCCTACCAGACGCTGATGCGTGGTCTGCTTGACCTGTGTGACAACCGGGTCGGCACCAGGGTGGTGCGTCCGCGGGGAATCGTCGCCTATGACGGCGAAGATCCCTATCTTGTGGTGGCCGCCGACAAGGGCACCGCTCACCTTCCCGACACCGCCAACGCGATCAGCTGTGATTACGGTTTCTGGCTCGGAGACGCCTTTGCCAGCGGTGGTTCCAGGGGCTACGACCACAAGAAACTCGGCATTACCGCGCGAGGCGCCTGGGAGTGCGTCAAACGCCATTTTCGCGAACTGGGAACCGACATCCAGTCCGAACCGGTGACCGTGGTCGGTATCGGCGACATGGGGGGGGATGTTTTCGGCAACGGCATGTTGCTGTCGAAAAAACTCAAATTGCTGGCCGCCTTCAATCACCTGCATATTTTTCTCGATCCGGACCCCGATCCTGAAGTTTCCTGGGCTGAACGCAAACGGCTGTTCGAGCTGCCGCGTTCATCCTGGGAGGATTACAATCCGCAATTGATCAGTCGGGGCGGCGGCGTCTTCAGCCGCAGCGCCAAGGATATTCCGCTTTCACCCGAAGTCCGGAAATGGCTGGGGGTCAAGCACGATTCAATCGACCCCAACGGGCTGATCAGCCTGTTGCTGGCGGCACCGGTCGACCTGCTCTGGAACGGCGGCATCGGCACTTATGTCAAGGCTTCGGATGAAAAGCACAGTGATGCCGGCGACCGCGCCAATGACGCCCTGCGGATTGACGCCACCCAGTTGCGCGCCCGGGTGATTGGTGAAGGGGGTAACCTCGGCATGACCCAGAAAGCGCGGATTGAATATGCCCTCGGCGGCGGGCGGCTGAACACTGACGCCATCGACAATTCGGCCGGAGTCGACTGCTCCGACCATGAAGTCAACCTGAAGATTTTCCTCCATCATCTGATCGCCGAAGGCAAACTCAAGGATGAGCAGCAGCGGGATCGTCTGCTGGCAGAGGTCACCGACGATGTCTGCCGGCTGGTGCTGAAAAACAACTACACCCAGAGCCTCTGCCTGAGCATGGACCTGGAGCGTTGCGGAGAGGATGCCGGCCCCTTTCTCGATCTTGCCGACCGCCTGACCGATGCCGGTCTGCTTGATCGCAAGGGGGAGGGCCTGCCGAGTGCCAAGCAGGTGATGGCGCGGGCCGACCGCAGCCTGACGAGGCCGGAGTTGTCGATTCTGCTTGCCTACGCCAAGATGCAGCTCTACCAGGCGCTGCTGGAAAGTGATCTGCCGGAAGATGAACTGGCGGGAGACGATCTGAAAAGCTATTTCCCGCCGCTGATGCAGAAACGTTTCGGTAAAGAACTGGCGGGACATCCGCTGGCGCGGGAGATCATCGCCACCGTGGTGACCAACAGGATTGTCGACCAGGCCGGGGCCTGTTTCTGCGACCGCCTGGTTCGTGGTACCGGGGCGGGCCTGGTCGCCATCGCCCGAACCTACCTGTTCTTTGACCGGCTGCTGCAGGCCGACAATGTTCGGGACTGGGTCTACAGCCGTGACAACCGCATGACGGCCGAACAGCAGCACCAGCTGCTGCGGCTGCTGGAGAGTCATATCGCCGAACTCTGTCGGACGGCACTGGCCGTCGGTTTCCCGATTGTCTACAGCCGGCGGCGGATCACCGCTCTTCGCAGGCAGTTCGAGGAGTACTGTGCCTCTCTATCCGGAACCGGGACGCTGCTGGTTGAGGTCGAGGACATGCCGCCCGAGGTCGCGGCAGGCCTGACCATGCTGACCGATCTCGATCATTTTCTGCCGGTTGTGGTTCTGGCGGGAGAGGCGAAGAGGCCGCTGCCCGAGGTCGTTGACTGCTACCGCGCGGTGCGGAAGAAACTCGATCTCGATCCACTGCTCGACTGTCTTTCCAGGGTTGCGGTGAAGGATCGCTGGGGGCGCCTCGGTCGGGAGGCGCTGCGTACCCAGATCGATGCTCATGTCAGCCAGATTGCCCGCAAGGTGCTGCAGCAGTACGGGGGGCGGACCGCCGAATTCTTCAACGCCCGGCGCTCCCTGATGCAGACCTACCGGGCCCAGCGCAAACGTCTCGGCGCGGCGGTCCCCGACAATCTGCATCCTTTCATGGTCCTGGTCGGCAGCATCAACCGGCTGCTGAACGAGGCCTGATGGCGTCGCAAAAACTCACCAGCAGCTGCGTTACTGCGTTTGTCTCACTGCTTCAACGTACGTAAGTACGCCTCATTGCTTGACAATCGCGCGCCTTGCTGCTGGCGCTTTTTGCTTGGCCAACACACTTGATGCTTTTTTGCGAAAGCATCGAGCCTGATTCCGGCGGAGGTAAAATTAATGCAGAAACGTCAACTGGGCCCCTGTGTCACCTTCTTTCCGCAACCGACCACCCTGATCAGCAGTGTCGATCACCAGGGTCTGGTCAATGTCATGACCGCGTCCTGGGTCGGCATTGTCAGCAAAACACCGCCGACCATGGCCATCTCCCTGAACAAGGGACGCCTCAGTTACGCCAATATCCGCCAGACCGGCTGTTTTACCGTCAACGCGGTTCCGGCCGACCTGGCCGTCGCGGCTGATTTCTGCGGTATCCGCTCGGGGCGGGATTGTGACAAGCTTGCCGTCTCCGGTCTGAGCCTGACTCCCGGGCTTCATCAACAGGCTCCGCTGATTGAAGAGTCTCCTCTCAATGTCGAATGCCGACTGGCCAGAGAAATTGAACTGGGCGACTATCGGCTGCTGCTGGGAGAAATCCTCGATATTCACGCCGCCGAGAGCGCTTTCGATGAACAGGAAAAACTCTCGGTGCCCCCCTTTGATCCGCTGGTCTACCTCGGCGGGGTCCGGGAATACTGGTCGCTGGGAGAGAAGATCGCCACGGCCTATCATGACGGCCGGCAACTGGTGCCGGAGGATCCTGACAGAAAGGACTGACAGTCTGAGGAAAAACGTCCATCCGCGGTGTTGCCCTCACCCCGCGTCAATGACCTGCCTTCCGCTATGCCTTGTTCCGTGGGGTTACGGTCGCCCTGCCTCTGGATATTTTTGCTCAGCCCGGGGACGACTTTTTCAACAACCTTCCAAGGGGTCGATTTCATTTGCTGAATCGAGACATCCGATTGCGTATACAAAATATCTCCGGATATCAAATTTCTTCTGGACTTGAAAAAAGTCGTTGTGATATAGACTAAAACGCTTTTTGAAACCCGCGACGGGCCCGGAACAGGCTCTGGAGCCGAACAGGTCGCGGGTTTTTGTTTGACAACATACCGCCTGGATCTACGGACCGGGACGGAAGGCACAAGCATTTTGCGGTCACGGATTGTTCGTGGTTGCCGTTGTTGCGCCTTTCGGCCCTGCCGAAGGGCGTTTGTTGTTTGGAGTTGAGAGGTGGCTGAAGGAAAAAACCAGGAGCGGCTAAAGGAAAAAACCAGGAGCGGCTAAAGGAAAAAACCAGGAGCGGCTAAAGGCTAAAGGGGAACTCCCACAGCCCTTGCCCCTTAGCCCTTGCCCCTTAGCCCTTGCCCCTTAGCCCTTGGCCCTTGGCCCTTGGCCCTTGGCCCTTAGCCTTTGCCCCTTAGCCTTTGGCCCTTAGCCTTTGGCCCTTAGCCGATTTCGCCTTTGGAGTTGATACCATGAGCAGGAAACAGACGACGATTCTTGATCTGCAACGCATGAAACGCGAGGGTGAAAAGATTACCGTCCTGACCGCTTACGACTATCCCTTCGCCCGCCTGATGGACGCTGAGGGGGTCGACGTTATCCTGGTCGGCGATTCGGTCGGCTCGGTGGTGGCCGGTTACGACACCACCCTGCCGGTGACCATGGACGAAATGGTCTACCATACCCGCGCCGTGGCGCGCGGCAGCGAGAAGGCGCTGGTGGTGGCCGACATGCCCTTCCTCTCCTACCAGGTCGACCTTGCCGAAGCCCGCCGCAATGCCGGGCGACTGATCAAGGAAGGCGGGGCCCAGGCGGTCAAGCTGGAGGGCGGGACCAACATGGCCGAGACCATTCACGCCCTGGTTGATATCGACATCCCGGTGGTCGGCCACATCGGTCTGACCCCGCAGTCGATTCATCGCATGGGGGGGTACCGGGTCCAGGGCAAGCAGGCCGAGCAGGCCGAAAAACTGCTTGCCGACGCCCGTGCCGTCGAACAGGCCGGTGCCTGCGCCATGGTGCTTGAAGCGATTCCGGCCTCGCTGGCCAAAGAGATTACCGCCGCCGTCGAGATTCCCACCATCGGTATCGGCGCCGGGATCGATTGTGACGGCCAGGTGCTGGTGATCCATGATATCCTCGGCCTGTGCGAAAAGTATTCGCCCAAGTTCGTCAAACGCTACGCCGATGCCGCCACCCTGATCCGCGGCGGTATCCGTGACTATATCGACGAGGTCAAGAGCGGCGCCTTCCCGGGGCCTGAGCATAGTTTTAAATGAGAGGTACGAGGCAAAAGGTACGAGGCAAAAGGTTTAAAACCTTGAACCTCGAACCTTGAACCTTGAACCTGTGAACCTATGAAAATCATTCGTTCCGTTTCCGAGATGCAGCAGCGCTGCCTGGCCGCCCGCGAGGCGGGGCAGCGGATTGCTTTCGTACCGACCATGGGCTGGCTGCACGAGGGGCACCTCTCACTGCTGCGTGAAGGGCGTGAGCGCGGGGATCTGCTGGTGCTGTCGATTTTCGTCAACCCGACCCAGTTCGGCCAGGGCGAGGATTTCGAAAGCTACCCGCGTGACCTGAGTCGTGACGCGGCGCTGGCCGAGGCGGTCGGCACCGACATCATTTTCGCTCCGGAGGCCGTCGACATGTACCCGCGCGGCTATGCCAGCTATGTCGATGTCGAGGGGCTGACCGAGGTTCTCTGCGGCGCCAGCCGCCCCGGCCATTTCCGCGGCGTGACCACCGTTGTCACCAAGCTGTTCACCATTGTGCAACCGCATATCGCCTTCTTCGGCCGGAAGGATTTCCAGCAGCTGGCGGTTATCCGACGGATGACCCTTGATCTCAACCTCCCTGTCGAGGTGGTGGGGATGCCGATTATCCGCGAGGCGGACGGCCTGGCGATGAGTTCCCGCAATGTCTATCTCTCTGACGACCAGCGGCGGCAGGCCCTGGTGCTCAGCCGTTCCATCGCCGAGGCGAAACGGCTGGCGGCTGGCGGCGAGAGAGATGTCGCCGCCATTCTCGCCGGCATCGAGGAGATGATCCGGGTTGAACCGGAAGCCCGTATCGACTATCTCCAGATTTGTCATCAATATACCCTGGCGCAGCAACAGCGGATTGACGCCGATTCGGTATTGCTGCTCGCCGTCTTTATCGGTGCAACCCGGCTGATTGACAACAGCCTGTTGCTGCCAGAAGGCTGATTGCCGACGTTTCCGGCCCCCCTGGGAAAGACCCGCCATGACCCCGCAAGAAACAGCCAAGGCCAACCTGGAGAACCTCTACCGCATCTTTACCATTCCCGAAGCCCCCGATTCGACCCTCGGGGCCATCGATCAGGCCATCTCCCGGGACGTTGCCGGTTTCCTGCAGGCGCATATTGTTGCCCTGGAGCGGAGCCTGGAGGATGTCGAAAGGGATTTCGCCGATCCGGCCATCCCCGAGGAGCCGACCTTCGTTTCCGAATATACCGAATTCATCAAGGAAAAGCTGGTTGCCCATTCGGTCCATACCGCCGCCCCGGGTTTCGCCGGGCATATGACCTCGGCGCTGCCCTATTTCATGCTGCCGTTGTCGCGCATCATGACCGCGCTCAACCAGAACCTGGTCAAGGTCGAAACCTCCAAGGCCTTCACTCCCATGGAACGGCAGGTTCTGGCGATGCTGCACCGGCTGATTTATGCCGAGACGGATGATTTCTACCGGCGGCGGATGCATGACAGTGTTCATGCCCTGGGTGCTTTCTGTTCCGGCGGCACGATCGCCAACATGACCGCGTTGTGGACCGCCCGCAACCTGCTGTGCGCTCCCGACGGTGATTTCGGCGGCATCGCCCGGGAAGGGTACGCCCGCGCCCTGGACCATCTCGGCTGCCGCGGACTGGCGGTCTTCGTTTCCCGCCGCGGGCATTATTCCCTGACCAAGGCGGTCGACCTGATCGGTCTCGGCAGCGACAACCTGGTCCGGGTCGATACCGATGCCGACAACCGCATCAATCTCAAGTCCCTGCGGCAGCAGATCGACCGGTTGCGTGACGAGGGAATCCGGCCGTTGGCCATCGTCGGCATCGCCGGCACCACCGAAACCGGCAACGTCGACTCCCTGGAAGGGCTGGCCGATATTGCCGGCGAGACGGGATGCCATTTTCATGTCGATGCCGCCTGGGGCGGGCCGACTCTCTTTTCCAGCCGCCATCGCCACCTGCTGGCCGGCATCGAACGGGCTGACTCGGTGACTCTCGATGCTCACAAGCAGCTCTATGTTCCCATGGGGGCGGGGATGGTGCTGTTCAAAAATCCGGTCGCGCTGCGCGCCATCGAGCATCATGCCGCCTACATCCTGCGTGAGGGCTCCAAGGACCTGGGAAGCCATACCCTTGAGGGGTCACGGCCCGGCAAGGCGATGCTGGTTCATGCCGGGCTGTCGATCATCGGTCGCAAGGGCTATGAGCTGCTCATCGATCTCGGTATCGACCGGGCGCGGATGTTTGCCGGCAAGGTCCGCGACCATCGCGACTTCGAACTGATGACCGAGCCGGAGCTGAACATTCTCACTTATCGTTACCTGCCGGACTGGGCGCGGCGGCGGATGGAGTTTGCCGGGGTCGGGGTTCGGCAGGAAGCCAATTCGATTCTCGACCAGGTGATCCGACTGATTCAGAAATACCAGCGCGAGTCGGGCAAGACCTTCGTCTCCCGCACCACTCTGCAGTCGGCCCGCTACGGGCAGCAGAATCTGACCGTTTTCCGGGTGGTGCTGGCCAATCCCCTGACAGACGAAAAGATTATCGATTCCATCCTGGAGGAACAGTGCCGGATCGCCTGCCGGGAAGAGATCCAGGATCTGCTGGATGCCCTGGGAGCGTTGCTCGAGGTCGACCCACGGGAGGAATCTTGAACCCCAACGCGGCCGGTGATTCCCGCATCTACACCGCCCGGTACCTGCTGCCGATCTCTTCCCCACCGGTGGCGGGAGGCGCGATGCTGGTGACGGGGGAACAGATTGTCGCGGTCGGCCCTCTGAATGATCTCCGCGCCGCCGGCACCGCTGCCGAGGTGGTCGATTTCGGCGACAAGGTGTTGCTGCCGCCGCTGACCAACGCCCATACTCATCTTGAGTTGACCGATTTTCCGGCCTGGGCCGTCGAAGCGGGCGAGGACGAACTGACCGGCGCAGAAGATTTTGTTGACTGGGTACTGCGCCTGGTACGGGTCAAACGGGCCCGGCCGGCGGAAGACTTCATGCCTGCGATCCAACGCGGCCTGCGCCTCTGCCTGGAATCCGGCACCGGCGTCATCGGTGACATTCTTTCCTTTCATTCGGCGGTTGACGCCTACCGTCAATCGCCCCTGCTCGGCAGTGTTTTTTTTGAAACCCTGGGGCGTGACCCGCAGCTGTTCAGTTCGCTGTTGGAAAGGATCGGCAAACGCCTCGACCGTTCTCCCTCGTCCTGCCTGTCAGCCGCCGTATCGCCGCATGCGCCCTACACCGTCGCCGCTGAACTGCTTCGCCGGGTTTTCTCTCTGGCCGCCGGCCACAGGTGCCCGGCCGCGATTCATCTCGCCGAATCGCCGGCCGAAAGCGAGCTGCTGCGCTCCGGGACCGGTCCGCTGGTCGACAGGCTCTATCCCCGGGCCGGCTGGTCGCCGCCGGCGCCGCCGGAGTGCGGTCTGTCGCCGGTGGCCTGGCTGGAAGAGCAGGGCGGGCTGCGTCCCGATATCCTGCTGGTGCATGGCGTCCAGGTTGATGCCGGGGATGTCGTGCGGCTGAAGCGACACGGCTCCGGTGTGGTTCTCTGCCCGCGTTCCAACGAGAAACTGCGGGTCGGTCGCGCTCCGGTTGAACTCTACCGGCGGACGGGCATTCCGCTGGCGCTCGGGACTGACAGCCTGGCCTCCAACGATTCTCTTTCCATGTGGGATGAGCTCGCCGCCGCGCGACGGATCTATGCCGATGCTCTCGACCCGGTCGATCTGCTGCGGGCGGCGACCCTCGGCGGGGCGCGGCTGCTCGGTGTCGATGCGCGTATCGGGACTCTTGAACCGGGGCGGGGAGCCCACTTCCAGGTGGTTGATCTGCCGCCTGCCGCCAATCCCTCCGAACTGATCGAGGCACTGGTCGCCGAAGGCTGCCGACAACCGGTGTGGCAGCTCTACCTGCACGGTCGGCCGCAGCTGTAACCGACCTCCATTTTTCTCCCACGAAACAGATGATTCAGGTATAATGCCGTCCGCCCTGCAAACCGGGCCATGGAGTCTGAACGATGATGGAAGAAACCGGTACCGTGGTTGAACTGAGGCCCGGCGGCACGGCGATGGTTCTCTGCCGCAAGGGCAGCGCCTGCGGGCACTGCAGCGCCGCCGACAAGTGCGAGATGGGCCGCGATTCGGGGGAGCGCCTGGTCGAGACGCGCAACCAGGTGGGCGCGGACGTCGGTGATCAGGTCAGAATCAGTATCAGCAGCCGAACCTTCCTCAAGTCGTCCTTCCTGGTCTACATCGTCCCGCTGATCGTGCTGGTCATCGGTGCGGTTCTCGGCGGGCAGGTGTCGGCATGGATCGGCAAGGACCTTGACCCGAATCTGTTGTCCGCCGCCTTCGGTATTGCCGGGCTGGTGATCAGCCTGCTGGTCATCCGTGGTTATAATCGAAAACTTGAGCGTGAACGCTATCTGCCGCGCATTGTCGCCATTCTCGGCTCGGAACAGGATTATGGGCATTAAGGTTGTCGCCAACAACAAGAAGGCCTTCCACGATTACTTCATCGAGGAAAAATATGAAGCCGGGCTGGTCCTGCAGGGCACCGAGGTGAAATCGCTGCGCGAAGCGGCCGTCAATCTGCGCGACAGCTACTGCCGCATCCGCGGCGGGGAAATCTTTGTCGAAAACATGCACATCAGCCCCTACGATTTCGGCAACCGCGAGAACCATGATCCGTTGCGCAGCCGCAAGCTGCTGCTGCATGCCGAAGAGATCCGCAAGCTGACCAAGAAGGTCGAGGAGAAGGGGCTCTCGCTGGTCCCGACCCGGCTCTACTTCAAGGAAGGCCGCGCCAAGCTGGAGATCGGTGTCGCCAGGGGCAAGAAGCTGCACGACAAGCGCCAGACGCTCAGGCAGAAGCAGGATGCCCGCGAAATGGCCCGCGCCATGCGTGGAAGGCTGTAAGATGTGAGATGGGCGCTGCGCTGATGTGAGTTGTTAAGGTCAGAGGTCTGCGCTTTGGATCTGACGAGTTATCGGTCACGGATCACGAGGCACTGGTGTTCGCTTTTTAAAAAAACTTGTGGCATAATGAATTAACCGTAGAAGCGTGAGATGTAAGATGTTTTACCTCAGCGAAGCGCCCATCTCACATCGACCATCTAACAGCATTTAAGGGGGTGACTCGGTTTCGACGGGGATTGGAAGCTAAGGTCGCATGCCGGAGTGGGCTGGCTCCGTAAAAAAGCCCAACTCATACAAACGCCGATACTGACGTTCGTTACGCACTGGCCGCTTAATTAAGCGACCACGTTTCATGCTTTGTCGCCCATGCAGGGCATGAAACGTTAATTCAGTGGGCTAGTTTTCGCGGTTGCCTGTGACGCGGAGGCGAAATCCTAACAGGCTCCCCCGAAGGGAATCCTGTTCGTGGGAGTTCCGAGGGTTAAGCCAATACACGAACTAAGCATGTAGAAGCCTTATGTGAAAGATTTTCGGACGCGGGTTCGATTCCCGCCACCTCCACCAGTGACGACCCTCTGGAATCACAACTATCTGTGGTTTCAGGGGGTTTTCCTTTTTCTGTCAGTATCCTCCTGAAGTCCGGTCTGCAGGTTGTCCCAGAACTTTGCCACAAAGGCGGGAAGAAAGGACACCTCGAAATGGCCCATGCGGCACACCTCTACAGGGTGGGGGAGACGTGGTATTTCAGGATCAGGTTCCCGGTCGACCTCAGACCCTTCTTCAAGAGAGACGAATTGAAAAGGACGCTCAGGACCAAGTCATTGACCTCAGCAAAACGCCTCCTTAAAATCTGGAACGTCAAGACAGAGAAGGTATTCACGCTGATGAGGACAGGCATGTTGTCAGATGCTGAAATGAAGAGGCTGGTGGAAGGCTATATCAAGCACACTCTGGCTGAACACGATACCGAGAGGCTGAAGAGAGAAGGTGCCAGGGTAGGGGACAGACACATCTCAGAGGACACCGTGTTGGAGACTGATGATGGACCTGTGAGGGTGTCGCAGAGAGCTTTGTTTGACCCAGAGGTGGAGCATGTCAAGGAAGAACTGGAGAAGAACCGGTTTGACTATGTGTCTCAGCGACTGGATGAGTTCCTGCGGAAGAACAATCTGAAGGTGGATAAAGGCTCGGTGCAGTATCTTCAGCTTTGTCGAGACATTGCCTTGGCTCACGTCAATCAAATTCACCAGATAGACTGTCAGCGTGACATGGGGGACTTCAGTGACCCTTATTACCACCTCTCAGCCAGTCAAGAAGAAAGACAACCGTTTGGAGTTGAAGGCTCCCCAAGAGGCGTCTTGCTGTCGGAACTGATTGAGAAGTACATTAAGGAGAAATCTGCTCAGGAAAAGTGGACAGAAAAAAGCAAGGAACAGTGTGCAGAGCGTCTTGGATTGATGCTTGAAGTCATTGGTGACAGACCAGCAGGGAGTCTTACAAGGGACGATGTTGTTGACTGTCTGGAGAAGCTGAAGCGTATTCCACGTCACAGAAAAAAGAAGCCTGAGTATCGTGACAAGACTGTAAGACAGCTATTGTCTCTTAAGACAGTCCCTGACCCTCTTGGAGTCACTACAGTCAAGCATCACATGCAGTTGTTGAGTACGCTTCTCAGGTGGGCTGTGAAGGCTGGGCATCTGGATAGAAATGTTGCTGAAGGGCTTGTTCCGAAAGACAGCAGGTCGCCGGATGAACAACGAAAAGCGTTTACCAGAGAAAACCTTCAGAAGCTCTATGACTTGTTTATTGAGGCTCCTTGCAAGCTCACAAGTCATCTGTCGATAAACGAGGAAGAGAAGTGGATCCCTCTGATAGGCATGTTCTCAGGGATGAGGCTTGATGAGATATGCCAGCTTGACACGTCAGATGTAAGGCAGGTTGACGGTGTCTGGTGCTTTGATGTCAACAGGGAAGGCGATAAGAAGCTGAAAACGAAAGACAGCTCTGAACGTATGGTTCCTTTGCATCCCCATCTTATCGAGCTTGGCTTCCTTGAATATCATAACAGGGTTGAGGCAAAGAAGTTGTTTCCCGGTCTTAAGAAGGGACGAGACGGGTATTCAGGTGCTTACAGTAAGAAGTTCAAAAGGATCAAGGACCGGTACATTACTGATGACCCTAAACAGGTTTTTCACTCCCTGAGACATGCCTTCGTTGACAACCTGAAGCAGGGAGGGGAGGTTGAGACCAAGATAGGTGAACTTGTAGGTCACAGTCAAAAAGATTCAGTGACGATGGGTCGATATGGCAAGCGATACAAGCCTCAGGTTCTCTTGGACACCATCAGGAGGCTGGACTATGGTCTTGAGTTGAAAGCTCCTGAAGGTAAGGATTAGTCAATCTGTCATGACATGCCTCAACGATTAAAAAAAACTATGAAAGTGGAAAAAATAAGGCCACCAGCTTGAGGGGAGAAAGCTGTTTTTGTGGCCTTGGGTGGAGAAGAGTTGCGGGAAAGGTAGGTGGAGCATTTATGGTCAATCTGGAGGCTGTCTGCTGAATAGACATGACCTCCAGTGGGGAGTTTAGTGAAAGAAGACGGTGATCCATCTCAAGTCTTCACGGTCAGAAGACCTGTGGTACGGAAGACCGGGGTCATCACCACAGTTTTCTGTAAAGAGGGAGACATCATCTATAGTTCTCCTGACAGTGGTGACTGGAGAGATGATCATCCATTGTCCCCTTCCCATTCTCATCTGAGGAAAAAAGCCGGAGGCCACTAGCCAGGAGGAAAGCTTTAGTGTGACCTCCGGTAGAGAACTTCAGTGATGAGATGATAGGGAGGGATATGAAGGTGATGAATTATCAGTACCCACTTCAGAGACAACCTAAGGTCTACCTATAGGGAATCCTAAGGTCTACCTATAGTATCTCTTTAGTAAACTTTCAATTTCACCCTCAGGGGGTCTCTTTCCCTCACCCCTATAATGTGTAGTTTCAAAACAACTTGTGATTTCAATAAGTTACACAGGGATGAATTTATTCTCAGATAACTTCAGTGAAACTGTAGTTTTCTCTTTAAAATCCAGTATTTACCCACCTGTCAGGCTTCTGAAGGAATTTCCTGTTGAAGACACCTCCCATGAACTTCTTCAGTTCCTTCTGACGGAGGGACTCAAGGTGGAGTCTTGTCAAATTTGGCCTGTAAAAGGCGAACAGTTTCTGAAGTAGGCTTGGGGCCTTCCGCAAAGAGAAAACGCCTCAGAAGTCAAACACGGAGGCTCTATGGCCATTTTTGTTTGTCATGATGGTCTGTCTTTCAGGATCCTGTAGACGCTCGCTACGCCGATACCAAGTTCATCAGCGATGGCTTGTCTTGTGAGTCCCTTGTCTGCCAAATCATAGACCTCTTTGGCTTTTGCCCTGGCAGTAGGTTTTCTTCCTTTGTATCTTCCTTCTTCTTTGGCCTTGGCGATGCCTTCCGCCTGACGTTCGAGCATCATCTCTCGTTCAAACTCTGCAATGGCACCTAGCATGGTCAGCATCAGTTTTCCATTTGGGGTAGAGGTGTCAAGATTGTTGTTCAGGACTTTGAAAGTAACTCCTGTCTCCTTGAGCGTGTCTGTTATTTCCAGTAGGTGACGAGTGCTTCTTGCTATTCGATCCAGTTTGGTCACCACTACAGTATCTCCTTCACGGATATAGTCCAGCATTGACTGTAGTTGTTTCCTGTTACGTTTAACCCCTGTCACTTTCTCCTGAAAAATCTTGGTTGCTCCTGCTTCTTTGAGAGCCTGAAGCTGTACATCTAGTTTCTGACCTGTTGTGCTGACCCTTGCATACCCAATTACTTCACCCATTATCACGCCTCCTATCAATTGGTTCAAAGAAGATACGATAGTGTGCTATCAAAAATCAAGAATAAACTTTAGTGATAGCCTGTAGGGTGGTTGTTGATGGCTATCGATAGGGCGTGATCTATTGGTAGTTGATGTGTTGCCATATCGTTATTTGGAGGGCGGAGACTATGGCTAGAGATGATTGTCAGGGGGGGCTAGAGAGTGGCAGCAAGGCACGAAGGCAGGGGGGGGGATTCGGTAGCCTCTCTTGTGGGATGTTGTTTCAGATTTTTTCTATAAAATTCCAATGGGTTGCATTAGTTTCCTCCAGAGATTTATCAGGAAAGGGCTCTTTTTTTGAGTTCTTTTGTTAGCTCATCTCGAGACCACCCATTGGGAATGGCGACAGAAGTTACGAACTTCATTAGTGATAAGCACTGGTGTTCTGTAAACTCAAGAGCTTCCAAAAGGTCTTCTTCGTCAGGGATGTCGAAAGAGTGAACTATGTCACTTCGCAATTGATAGGAATCTTTAACTCTTTCCCAAAATTCGAGTCGGGAAGTCCTGTCTTCATGTAGTCCCATTAGACAGAACACCATATTGGTAACCAGTTCAGTTTTTGAGTTCGGGGAAATGAGAGTTTCTATTGCTGACCAGATAATAATTTGAGCCACTACAGGATCAGTTCCCAATGTTCTTGCTAAATCAAGAGAGTCTACAGCTCGTATAAGGAGTTTTTTTATGTCTTTTTTACGGGCCGGTTCATAGAATGCAAAATCTATGGCATCGATCAGGTGTTGAACTGGGAACAAAGAGTGTCGTATGGGAGTTGTTTCGCTCCAGCACCTATATATTGGGTAATCATAAATATTTATTCTCTGTTTGTATAGGTTGTTATTGGAGTATGCAAATTGTACTTCTCCAATTATTCTCATTTTTGCTGAATGATTTATGTGAAGGTATGACCTTATTCTTTTAACAATTTTTTGTACTTCTTTTAATAGTTGAGTTTTTTCTGCATGAGATATTTCGTGTTGATTGAATGGTACAAGAAGAACTCCAGTAAAGGTTTTTTGTGCTTCGAAAGAGTTGGGAAGTACTAGATTGTCTAACAAAATGTCATCAGCTGGAAATTTTGAGGCGGGCCACCACTGTACCCCGTAAGGCAAATTCAGATGTGATACGCCTTCTAGAGGAACTCCAAAATTATCGATTAGGAAAAAAAGGTACTGAGTTGGACTTACGTCCTCTTGGGCTCCGTCATCCACTGGTGCTTGAGGGACGTATCGTTCATAGTGTTTGTCGGGTAGAGAGAGCTTTGATACGTCTGTTGACCCTCTTCCGATGGAACCGGGTATACCGTGGCTAACTAAGGTGTCTCCAGGTACTAACTCTGAGAACGGGCCATGAATTGTTTGTTCTCTACCTGAAAGAGTTCTTCTCTTCGCTCTGGCTTGGAAAACATAATGCCAATATTCATAGTCGCTATAAAATAGGTCTTCGTATGTTTTTCCTCGAAAGGTTATTGCTCCTTCTGGGTCACTAAGAATATTTATCAATGCATCTCTTGTCGTTGTGAAGTGGTAGAAGTGATTACCGTTCGGGAGCGGTATTGTTGGGATGTTGGCGATGGGGTGTCTGTCGCGTAGATGATCAAATCTGTATTGCAGCATTAAAGTATGGTTTTGGTCTTCACCTGAATAACAGGGTATAGTTTCAATACATGGGTAAAGGTTGTCATGTTCGGGGCGAACGTGAGGCTTTCTCTTGGCTTTGAGTTCATTAACGAATTCCTTAGCTCTGAGTGAATAGTCCTCTGCTGAAGGCATATTCTCCCCCTCCTTTTTCCCTGCCATGCTAGGTAGGTAGTCCAACCACGGTAATGATTTAACTTACACTGAGAAGGTTACGGACGCAAATGTGTGTGTTGTCGAGGAGTAGAACCTAGATTTCTTGCTTTGACAAAATAATTGCTCTAACCTAGTCCCAGAACTTTGCCACACAAGAAAAAAATAAACGCACAGCCTGCTAGATAAGTTAGTGATTTCATGTTGTTAGAGAGTGGAGGACAGATTCCCGCCACCTCCACCAATTAAGAAGGGCCGCCCTGTCGGGGCGGCCCTTCTTAATTGGTCTGAAGTCATCGCGGGAATCGAAGCGCAGCGAGCGCGTCCAGTGGACGAAAAGCGGCCAGGGATGGCCGCGTCAGCGAGCGGAGGGGAGCCGACGCAGGGAAGGGCAGGACGCCCTGACCGTAGGGGGCGATTCCCGTACCTGGCCAACTGAAAAAAATCAGTAAGCACCGGGCCAAAATGTGGGTAGAAAAGTGGGTAACATGAAGACTGCAGATGGCTCCTCGCACCGTTATTTGCTATACTCCGACCGCGCACGTAACCGCTTTGCTCTGGAGCTATTTCAATGCCGACCTGCTGGATCATCGCCGGACCTAATGGCGCCGGCAAGACCACCTTTGCCCTGGAGTACCTGCCTGTCGTGGCGGATTGCGCATGGCGGACACAACATCCCGGAACGCGACATCGAGCGCCGCTTCCCACGCAGCCTGCGAAATTTACTCGATTTGTTCAGTTGCAGGGTCGACCACTGCACATGCTACATGAATGATGGGGATGTCCCGGTGCTGGTTTTTGACCAAGAAGGGGCTGAGCGTGATATTCTGCACAGAGACTATTACCAACTGCTCCTGAAGGAGGCTGCAGTTTTATGAGCCCGACGGAAAAGAAACAGCCCTCGGAAGAGGCTAGGATCATACTCGAAACCCTGCAGAGAGTGGCGAAGAAAACCCTCGAAAGAAAACGCCGCCTCGGTGAGTACGCCGTAGTCTGGAAGGATGGACGACCGGTCATGATCGGTGAGGATGCCCCGAAAGATGCGGGGCGTTCCGAATGAACTCCAGCTTCAGCAAGACTTTTCAGCCGCCCTGCCGGGCGGCTTTTTTATTTCCGGCTTGAGCTTTTTTGCCGGTCAGCTTATTTTAAAATACGCAATAAGTTAAAATAAGCTCGATTCTTATTTTAAGTTCAAGGGGGTTGCAGATGAAACGGCAGCTGCAGGGAAAGTATGTGACGATATCGACCGTGGGTGAAAAAGCACGGGCTTTTATCCCCGCACCCCTGCCCCCTGACCCTCCTGTCAACTGGGATCCGGAACTGCGAAACAAGTTCGACCGGGCGCTGCTGGCCCTGGGCCGGCTGGACAGTGTTGCCACCCTGCTGCCTGACACCTCTCTGTTTCTGTACATGTACGTTCGCAAGGAAGCGGTGCTTTCTTCGATGATCGAGGGGACCCAATCGTCCCTTTCTGACCTCTTGCTGTTCGAGCTTGATCAGATCCCGGGGGTTCCCCTGGATGATGTGCGCGAGGTCAGCAACTACGTTGCCGCTCTGGATCATGGCCTGCGTCGCCTGGAAGAGGGGATGCCGCTTTCCCTACGTTTGTTTCGCGAGATTCATGGGGTTTTGCTGAATTGGGGACGTGGCGGCCACCAGGCCCCGGGAGAGTTCCGCCGCAGCCAGAACTGGATCGGGGGAACTCGGCCCGGTAATGCGGCCTTTGTTCCTCCGCCGGCCGAGGTGGTGGCTGAATGCATGGGGCAGCTCGAACTCTTCCTGCACGACCAGCCTGAACCGACACCGGTGCTTCTCAAGGCCGCCCTGGCACATGTGCAATTTGAGACTATCCACCCGTTTCTTGACGGCAATGGCCGCCTGGGGCGCCTGCTGATCACCCTGCTGCTGTGCGAGCAGAAGGTTTTACGAACGCCGATGCTTTACCTGAGTCTCTATTTCAAGACCCATCGCCAGCATTACTACGATTTGCTCAACAGGGTTCGCCTGACCGGGGATTGGGAGTCATGGCTTGATTTTTTTGCCGAGGCGGTTGTGGTGACGGCCACCCAGGCCGTGGAAACCGCGCAGCAGCTCCTTGAACTCTCGAACGGGGATCGGCAGAAAATCAGCAGCATCGGCCGGGCTGCGGCTTCGGCTCTCCAGGTTCACAGGGCATTGATGGAGCACCCCATTGCCATGTCCGGTGGCCTGGTGGAGATGACCGGGCTTGCCCCTGCAACAGTCAACCGGGCCCTGGATCGTCTGCGGCAACTGGGGATTGTGCAGGAACTGTCCATGGGGAAGCGTAACCGATTGTTCAGCTATCCCGGCTATCTGGAAATCATGGATAAGGGGACAGAATTGCCGGCTGAGTAAGCCTTTGGCCGGATTGAACGGAATCCCTTTTTTGTCTTGGGCGATTCCCGCCACCCCGGCCCACAGGGACCATGGTACCTGTTCACGCAACATATCCTTCCCGAAGAAATTAACTTTTCCAATCTCGTTGCGTTAAACTGAAAACAGGAGGCTGTCGGATGGCCGCGCCGCCCACTGGCTTTGACGGGAGGAGGACAGAATGAAAAAACCGGGTCCCGTGCAACAATCCCGCATCCCTGTCATCAGACAGAAGATGGCGCGTCGGGTCGAGGTGGTGATCCTCTTCATCCTGTTGTTCGTCTCGACCCTGCACCTGCTCCGGCTGCTGACCGGCACCGAGATCATCATCGCCGGCCATCTCATCCCGATCTGGACCAGCCTGGTCGGTTTTTTCGGTCCATTGCTGCTGGCGGGGTTGTTCTGGTGGTCAAGGCATTGATGCTTCACCGCCATCTCATGACCTGATTATCACCTTTCATCCCGTGCCGCCTGAACTCTCAACTGAGGGAGGTGCTATCATGCCGGGTGTCGTCGATATCGGGACGATTGCCGAACAACTGGGAGTGCCGCCGGACTGCCTGCTCCCCTATGGTCGACAGGTCGCCAAGATCCACCTCGACGCCCTGAAGCGACCCTCGTCGGGTGTCGGGAAACTGGTTCTGGTCTCGGCGACCACGCCGACTCCGGCCGGGGAGGGCAAGACCACGACCTCCATCGGCCTGGCGCAGGCGCTGGCGAAGCTCGGCGCCTCGGTCTGCCTGGCCTTGCGCGAGGCCTCGCTCGGGCCCTGCCTCGGCAGGAAGGGCGGCGCCACCGGCGGCGGACGCAGCAGCCTGGTCCCCGCCGAGCGCATCAACCTGCATTTCACCGGCGACTTCCACGCCGTCACCAGCGCCAACAATCTCCTGTCGGCAATCATCGACAACCACATCTATCACGGCAATGCCCTCGCCATCGATCCGCGGCGGGTGGTCTGGCGGCGGGTGATGGACATGAACGACCGCAGTCTGCGGCATATCATCGTCGGTCTTGGCGGGACCGGGCAGGGGATTCCCCGTGAGGGAGGATTCGATATCACCGCCGCCTCCGAAGTGATGGCGATGCTCTGCCTGGCCGAAGACAGCGAGGACCTGCGGCGGCGGATTGATCGCACCCTGGTCGCCTACCGCTGGGACGGCGAGCCGGTCTATGCCGGCGAGCTGGGGGTGACCGGCGCCATGCTGGCGCTGCTGCGCGACGCCATTCATCCCAACCTGGTACAGACCGGAGAAGGGGTGCCGGCCCTGGTTCACGGCGGCCCTTTCGCCAACATCGCTCACGGTTGCAGCAGCCTGATCGCCACCCGGATGGCGCTTCATTATGCCGACTGGGGGATCACCGAGGCCGGTTTCGGCTTCGACCTCGGGGCGGAGAAGTTCTTCGACATCAAGTGCCGTCTCTCCGGACTTGACCCGGTCGCGGTGGTGCTGGTGACCACGGTGCGGGCGCTGAAGATGCACGGCGGGCAGCCGCCGGGGAACCCGGGCGCGAAAAATATCGCCGCCCTGCGGCGCGGACTGGTCAATCTTGACAAGCACATCGAGAATGTCGGCAAGTTCAACAAGCGGCCGGTGGTTGCCCTCAACCATTTTGCCGGCGACAGCGAGCAGGAAATCGCGCTGGTGGTGAAGCGCTGCGAAGAGCAGGGCGTCGCCTGCGCCGTCTGTCGTCATTTCGAGCAGGGCGGGAAAGGGGCGATCGAGCTGGCCCGGGCGGTGATGGACGCTGCCGCCAGTACCCCCTTCGCTCCCCTCTACCCGCTTGACTTGCCGGTTGAGGAAAAGATCCGTGTCATCTGCCGGGAAATCTACGGTGCCGACGATGTCGCCTTCACCCGCCAGGCGGAACGGGATCTGCGCCAGGTGACACGGCTCGGTCTCGATCACCTGCCGGTCTGTGTCGCCAAGGCGCCGACCTCTCTCTCCGACAATCCCGCCTTAAAAGGCCGACCACGTGATTTCGACATTACCGTGCGTGCCGTGCAGGTCAATTCCGGCGCCGGTTTCCTGGTGGTGCTGACCGGGGATGTGCTGCGCATGCCGGGGTTGCCGAAGGCGCCCCTGGCGGAGCGGATTGATCTCGGCGCGGATGGCCGTATTGAGGGACTCTGATCTCTGTTTTCAATCAAACCCGGCATAACGGACTCCTGCGGCATCATTCCCTCTGAGAATCCTGTGAATCTGGAAACCTTTCTCCAATCCGAAAATCATGTACACCAAATCTTCCGACCTGCGTCTAAGGAGTATGTCCGGATGGAATTGAGAGTTGCAGGATCGGCCTGTCTGTTTCGGACGCAGGCGCCCCTTCGCTGAAGGGGTGGAACTCAACACGGCAGTCACTGTTGATGTTTTCGCAAAAAAGCATCAACAGTGTTGACTAAGCAAAAAGCGCCAGCAGCAAGGCGCGCGATTGTCGAGCAATGAGGCGTGCTTACGTACGTTGAAGCAGCGAGACAAGCGCAGCAACGCAGCTGCTGGTGAGTTTTTGCGACGCCATCACTGTTAACAGAACAAATTGGTCAAGGAGAAACAAAAATGTCGTCTAAAAAAATGCTTATCGTAATGCTCGCCCTGGTTGTCAGTGTCGGTAGCGCCGGTATGGCAGTCGCCGGAAGAGGGGGCGGAGGCTCTCACGGTGGGGGCTTTTCCGCGGGGCATGGAAGCATGAACCGGTCGATGGCGGATCGGTCCTACAATACGATGTCGTCCCGAAGCATGGATCAGAACCGGCATCAGTCCCAGAATCAGCATCAGAACCGCTCAATGACGGGGACTCAGGATCATTCGCAGGCGGGGAATGGTTTTTTGCACAACAATGACCGGACGCACGACGGCACCGGCATCCATTCTGAAACTCCCGGCGAGTAACAGTCGTTGTCACATCATCTATTTTGAATAAGTAAACGGGGCCGCCGGAGACTCTTCTCCGGTGGCCCCAGTTTTGTGACAGGGGGATATTGCCGGCCGGGGAGGGTAACCGGAAATGTTTGCAAGGGGCTCACGGATTCAGGGTATACTTATCTCCGTTCAGGGTCCGTCAAACTTTCTCATCAGGTCGCCACTTATGGATAACAATAAGATCTTTACCAGAAACGTCATTGAGACAGTGATTAAAGTCACCATCCTCGGGGCGTTGGTTGTCTGGTCTTTCCTTCTGATGAAACCGTTTCTGGTGCCGGTTGTCTGGGGCGGAATCCTGGCAGTTGCCACGGATCCTTTTATCACCAGGGTTGCCAGGCTGCTGGGCGGACGAAAGTCCCTGGCCGCAATCCTGTTTGTGCTGGTGATCATCACCGCTCTCATCATTCCCAGCGTCGTTCTGGTCTCGTCCTCCATCGATACGGTACAAACCCTGACCGTGCGGATCCAGAAGGGCACGCTGAATATTCCTTTGCCCCCGGCCAGGGTTGCCGACTGGCCGCTTATCGGAGAGTCTGTCTATGAAACCTGGCAACTGGCGTCAACAAATCTGACCGAGGCCCTGGGGCAATTCGCGCCCCACATCAAAAAAGCCATCGGACCGTTGCTCAACTCTGTCGGCGGCGGCCTCGTCGGACTGTTGACCGTGATGCTCTCAACCTTTATCGCCGGTTTCTTTCTCGCAAAAGCAGATCCGGTCGCGGCAACGGTTCAAAAGATCGTGACCCGCCTTGCCGGTGACCGAGGCGTCGAAATTACGACCCTGGCCACCGCGACCATCCGCGGGGTCATGCTCGGTGTTGTCGGGGTGGCCATCGTTCAGGCCGTTCTCGCGACCGCCGGCATGCTTATGGTCGAGGTTCCCGCTGCCGGCATCTGGGCGATTCTGGTTCTGATCTTCGCCGTTGCCCAATTGCCGCCGATTCTGATTCTCGGGCCGGTCGCCGCCTATGTTTTTTCAGTGTCCGAGACCACTCCGGCGGTCCTCTTCCTCATCTGGTCCATTGTCGTCAGTGCCAGTGACGGGTTTCTGAAGCCTCTGCTCATGGGCCGCGGTGTGAACATTCCGATGCCGGTTATCCTGATTGGGGCCTTAGGAGGGATGATGCTCTCCGGGATCATAGGCCTCTTTGTCGGCGCCGTGGTTCTTGCCATCATGTATTCGCTGTTCAAGGCCTGGATGGATGAAGACGAAGACGTCGAAAGAGCGACTTAAGAGTGCACAGCTCCCAGCGCCCATCAATAGATTTACATTCGAGCTGAAATCAGATAAGTTGTCGTCATTGTTTGACTTGCCCTGGAGGGATCATGCTGGATCAGAGGGGGACAACTTGAGGGAATGATGACCGTTCGTGTCGGCCTGTGCCGAGCGGGCGGTTTTTGGTTGAAAGGGCCGCCGGTGATGGGCCCGTTGCCCATAATGGGGAAAAATGACCTTCGGCAGGTGGACAGAGGACAGTCATCCAGGTCTGCCCCGGATCGGGAGAGGAGGAGCGTGAGCGAAAAATCCACGTATCAGCCACCCTTCACCATGACTCCGGAGATTCAGGACCGGGTCGCCGCGATCAGCGACGCCATCAGACATCTGACGGTGCTTACTGATCAGGCCAGGATGCTGCGGCTGCGGCGCGCCAACCGTGTCCGTACCATTTACGGTTCCCTGGCCATTGAGGGGAACACCCTGAGTGAAGCTCAGATAACCGCCATCCTGGAGGGCCGGCGGGTGATCGCTCCGCCCCGCGAGGTGCAGGAGGTCAAAAACGCCCTGTCCGCTTACGACCGGTTTGAAATCTGGCAACCCGAGATAGAAAAGGACCTGCTGGAGGCGCATCGCATTCTGATGACCGGATTGATTGACGAGGCGGGTATCTACCGACACGGCGGGGTGGGAGTCATGGCGGGCCGGCAGGTCATTCACATGGCACCCCCGGCAGAGCGGGTGCCGCAACTGATGGGGGATTTATTCAGCTGGCTGACGACAACCGACGCCCATCCACTTATTGCCAGTTCTGTCTTCCACTACGAGTTCGAGTTTATTCACCCCTTTGCCGACGGCAATGGTCGCATGGGAAGACTGTGGCAGAGTCTGATTCTGGCCCGCTGGAATCCTCTGTTCGCGGATATTCCGGTGGAAAGCCTGGTCTTCGAACACCAGAACGAGTATTACCGGGCCTTGCAGGAGAGTACCCGCCTGACAGACTCTGCGCCCTTCATCTCTTTCATGCTGCGGATGATTCTGGCGGCCGTGAGCGTATCCGTTCCCCAGGATGCCCCCCAAGTCAGCCCCCAAGTCAGCAAACTGCTGACGGTGATCCGAGGTGAGATGAGCCGCGAGGCGTTGCAGTCCGTCCTTGGGTTGTCGGATCGCAAATCCTTCCGCCGGCGTTATCTCCTGCCGGCCCTGGCCGATGGCCTGATAGAAATGACCCTCCCCGACAAGCCCAACAGCCGCCTGCAGCAATATCGCCTCACCGACAAGGGCCGCCAATGGTTGAAGCAGTATGGCGATGGTTGACCCGAGTTGACTCACGTCTGCCGGAACTTTATCCCCGGGGGCTCAAGGGTTTATCAGCGTCTATCGGCGACTGAGGCTTTTTCCTCTTTCCAAGCGCCCAGCGCCCAGCGCCCTATGCCCAGCGCCCATCAATTGATTTACATTCGCGCTGAAATCGGATAAGTTGTCAGCATTGTTTGACTTGTCCGGGAGGGATTCATGCAGTACCAGAGGGGGACAACTTGAGGGAATGATGACCGTCCGTGTCGGCCTGTGCCGAGCGGGCGGTTTTGGTTTCGGGAGGGAGGCATGAGCCACATGGATGTGGTACGCATCGAGCGATCGATCAGGATTATTCGTGGGGATAAAGTTATCCTTGATGAGGATCTGGCTGCCTTGTATGGAGTCGCGACTAAAAACCTTATCCAGGCCGTCAAGCGAAATATGGATCGGTTTCCTGCCGACTTCATGTTTCAGTTGATAAATCAGGAATTTAAAGACTTGAGATCACAAATTGTGACCTCAAGTCAGTGGGGTGGTAGGCGCACACCACCCTATGCATTTTCCGAGCAGGGCGTGGCGATGCTTTCCAGCGTGCTTCGCAGTCCGAGGGCCGTGCATCTTCTATCAGTTTCTGCGCCTTGGAAATTTTTCTGTTAATTGGTTCTTGCTTGCAGGGAAATTTTGTGACATTCTGTCACAAAATTTCCCTGATTGAGGTGGATATGGAACAGGAACCGATTTGGATCGTTAAGAGGGCAGTGGATGCTTTGGGCTATGAACAAACTGCAGATGAACTCGGCAAGTCAGCAAGGACAGTGCGGAGATGGGTTGCGGGAGAAGCCAGCCCTTCGAAAAGTGATTTACTTGTGTTGGAACAACTTCTGTTTGACTTCTATCGTCCAGCCCAAGGGACAGGTGATTTTACTTTTATTGATTTATTTGCTGGTATCGGCGGAATAAGGAGAGCCTTTGAGGCTTACGGTGGGAGATGCATTTTCACCAGTGAATGGGATGAATATGCGCAGAAAACATACAGAGCCAATTTTGATGACAGTCATGATCTGGCAGGTGACATAAATGAAATTATCGGTGAAGTAAGAACTCATATCCCGCAAACCCCCGATGTACTGCTTGCAGGTTTTCCCTGTCAGCCGTTCTCTATCGCAGGGGTGAGCAAAAAGAACGCACTAGGCCGTCCTCACGGATTTGCATGCAAGGACCAAGGGAATCTCTTTTTTCATATAGCATCAATGCTTGAAGACCTCAGACCTCCTGCTTTTCTGCTTGAAAATGTCAAAAACCTTGAACGACATGATAAGGGAAAAACATTCGACGTAATCAAGTACACTCTTGAAAAGGAACTGGGGTATCAGGTTTTTCATAAGGTGATTGACGCAAAGGGGTTTGTACCGCAACATCGGGAACGAATATTTATAGTTGGCTTTGATGGTAAAACTGATTTTTCATGGAATGACCTCAACTTGCCTGATCCGAAGTCGAAGACCTTGGGAGATATACTGCTTCCTGATGACGAGGTTGATGCAAAGTACACTCTTTCAGATAAACTTTGGTTGTACCTTCAGAATTATGCCGCCAAGCACAAGGCTGCTGGAAATGGTTTTGGGTTTGGAATGACTAAACGGGAAGACATTGCCAGAACGCTCTCAGCTCGATACTACAAGGATGGCAGTGAAATTCTCGTATATCAGGGGCCCAAGAAGAATCCGAGGCGTCTTACACCACGTGAATGCGCTCGACTTATGGGTTATCCGGACTCTTTCAGAATCCCTGTCTCAGACACTAGGGCCTACAAGCAGTTTGGAAATTCGGTTGTCGTTCCAGTTGTTCAGGAGGTTGCTCGTATTATGGTTCCTCATGTTTTGGCGCTTAAAAAAGCTCGTGTCAATAAGTATGAAGTTGTTCTTTGCTCTTTTGGTAATCCAGACCACGGACAAGTTAGTCCCCAAAGCCCGAGCCGAAGAGTGTGGGTTGATTCTCTTGACGAGGCCTCGAAGTCTTGCCGGGAGTATATCAATCAGTGGAATCTTGGAAGTGGTAACTGGACAGGGGAGGCGGGTAATGTTTACCTGAATGGTATTAAGGTTGCTTCCATATCTTACAACGGAAGAATATGGAGTGAGAATTTAACGTTATCATCTAATGGCTGATATTGTTGATAAGAAAACAAGAAGCCGGATGATGTCAGGTATCCGGGGTAAGAACACCCGCCCAGAGTTACTAATCCGGAGAAAGTTGCATTCTCTAGGCTTCAGATATCGTATTCATGATAAGCGTTTTCCTGGCAAGCCTGATATTTTGTTGCCAAAGTACCATGCTGCAATTTTTGTTCATGGATGTTTTTGGCATGGTCATGATTGCCATCTTTTTAAACAACCAACTTCTAATATCATTTTTTGGAAGAAAAAAATTGAAAGAAACAGGCAGTTAGATATCAAAAACAGAGAATTGTTTAAAATTTCTGGTTGGCGACTTCTTATTGTTTGGGAATGTTCATTGAAGGGGAAAAAGCGTCTGCTTCTTGATGATGTCATTCAGAGAATATCAGATTGGATAAAGTCCGATAATTTAGAATGTGAGATTAGGGGGTATGAAACTTCAGACACTAAAAACGATGATGGCAGATAACGGTTGCCGGACCATCATTTGTAAGGTCCTGGCTGCCAATGATAACAGGAAACAACAGATTTATCTGGGGGGGAATTTTACAGCAATTAATCTACTGCCGTTCCGAGAGATTCGACCAGACCCTGATAAATCTCATATCCTGAAGGCTGGACTTGATTTCTGGTGGCTTTCTGAAGATGGATCTAGTCATCCCGCACCTAAAGCTCAGCTTATACTTTATTCACAGTACCCTGAAGTACGGTTTTCAGGGTTTCTTGCGCGATGTCCTAATGCCCCTTCCGAAATGATGGATGAGTCCCTAAGGTTGTCGGGAAGAATCCTCTTCATGGGTATTCGGCAAGATGGCAAGATTGTTGGATACCTTTGCCACCCTGAAAGTGAACTTGCTAAGGAATTTAGGACATTAAAAGGACTGTCTCAGCAAGGAGTATTTATAGAACTGGGGCTGGATGAGGAATCCGGCCAAGAAGAAATTGTTCTCCTGACTGAGCTTAGAAGAATCTATATGATGGGCTGGATAAGGTCGAAGCGTTTGGGTAGCAAAGGGCAGTTACTTCCATGTGAGGCCCCACAGTGCGGTGGCTACACCTTGGAGGCGGAACTTGGAATTATCCCTAATGGTGTTTCAGAACCAGACTTCCACGGGTATGAGGTGAAACAGCATAATGTCACTTCGTTTGACCGTATAGATGTAGGTGTGTTGACACTCATGACTCCTCAACCAACTGGTGGGTATTACAAAGAAAAGGGGGTAGAAGCATTTGTCCGCAGGTTTGGCTATCCAGACATGACAGGCAGGGCTGGCAGGGAAGACAGGCTAAACTTTGGGGGTATTCATAGGGCAGGAGTACGCCATTCAAGAACCGGACTTACGCTTTCCCTGATTGGTTTTGATCCGGTTGAAGGAAAAATTCACGATGCTACTGGTGGTATCGCCTTGCTTTCCAGTACTGGTGAGGAGGCCGCTATCTGGCACTATGCAGATATCATGAAGCATTGGAACAGGAAACACGCTAAAGCCGCTTACGTCCCGAGCATTAAAAGGAAAACCCCGGATTTATGTTATCAATACGGCAGCGTTGTTCGGATAGGTGAGGGGACTGATTTCCTGTTGTATTTGAAAGCCATGAACGAGGGGCAGGTTTATTACGATCCAGGGATTAAACTTGAGAATGCATCTACAAAACCAAAGGCCAAGCATCGGAGCCAGTTCAGGATGAAGTCGGCACACCTTCCGAGTTTGTACCATCGAATGAGAAAGATTGATTTGTCAGCGTGGTCAACTTCTACCTCTACAACATGACCATCGCTTGTGTCGCCGGGCACGGCAAGTTGTCCAAAAAATATGAATGCGGTTGCAAGGTTTCGGTCGTCACGACATCCAGAGATAACTGGAATGTTGGCACCTATAACACCTAGGAGACGTTGTTAAGAAATTCACTTTCTCAGCCGTTCAAAGTCCTGCTCCTTGAGCAAGCCCATGTCCAGGTAACGCTTTTGCCCCCACTTGGTACCGGCAATGGGATCCGGGGCTGATTGCCCTAGAGCAACCGGTCGGTCTTGCTGGCCATGATGAAGTCGTTGCGATGCAGACCGCCGATCTTATGCGGCCCCCGGTCTGTTGCGATTGCTGAAATCCGCGGGCACGGGACTGGATTTCTGATATTCTGAACGCTGAACATCAGTTGTCCGGGATACCAATGAAACAGCTCCTCCCCATCCTCTTCGGCTCACTTCTGCTCCCATCTCCGGTCAGTGCCGCGCTGGAGGGCTCCTTCGTCTATTTTCCCACCGCCGAGCTGGTCACCACTCCTGCCGCGGTCGGGCTGGCGTATGAAGATGTCTTCTTCACCGCAGCGGACGGCACCGCGTTGCACGGCTGGTATCTTCCCGGAGAGCCGGGCAGGCCGCTGCTGGTTTTCTGCCACGGCAATGCTGGCAACATCTCCCACCGGGTCGACAATCTGCGGCTGCTGCGTGAGTTGGGGCTGACGGTTTTTATCTTCGATTATCGAGGTTACGGGCGCAGTTCGGGTACGCCGAGCGAAGCTGGAACCTACAGCGACCTGCGCGGCGCTCTCGTCTGGTTGCAACAGAAGGGCTGGAAGCAGGAACAGATGGTCTATTTCGGTCGCTCCCTGGGAGCTGCGGTCGCTCTGCAGCTCGCTCTCGAGGAGCCTCCGGCAGCTCTGATTCTCGAATCGCCCTTTACCTCCATCGGGGCGATGGGCAGGCATCACTCACCGCTGCTCTGGCTGCTTGGCGGTTGGCTGCTGAATACCCGTTACGATAGTCTGGGCAAGATATCCGACCTTAGAGTGCCGTTGATGATTCTCCATGGCGATGAGGATGAAATCGTCCCCCAGCAGATGGGGCGGCAGCTGTTCGAGCGTGCGCCGCAGCCGAAACGGTTTCATTCCCTGCCGGGGGCAGGGCACAACAACAGCTACGAGGTCGGTGGAGAGGCCTACCGGAACTGGTGGCGCGAGTTTCTGACGGAAATACGCTGACCGACAACCGGGGGACGTTGTTAAGAAATTCACTTTCTCTACCTCGATAATCCCCAAGTTCCCGTTCTGAAACAGAGACCAATTGACAGCATCTTTGTCTGGTGCTATTAATCGACCATTGAGGAGGTGCCGATATGAGGGTGAAATTTTCTGAAGATATCGTCCCTTTAACGGACATGAAGGTGAATCCGGGGAAGATCGTCAAGCTTACCAACCAGACTCATCGTCCCATCCTGCTGACCAGTCGCGGTCGAGGCATTGCGGTTATGCAGTCCCTTGAAGATTTTGAGCGTGCCGAAGAAGAAAAAGAGTTCATGCGGGCCGTGGTGGCGGGGCTTGATGATCTTGACAACCAGCGGGAGGTCGACCTCAAGGCGGCAAAAGAACGTCTGGGTCTGTAAAGATGTCCAATCAGCTCCCTTGTGTGACCATTTCCTTTGCCGAATCTGCAATAAGGGATTTGGAAGATGTTCTGGATTTTTACCGGGAACAGCAGGTACCGGAAGTCGGCGATCGATTTGTCAGAGAGATTGTCGCCGCGGTTGAAAACTTGAGTGGCCATCCTGACCGGGGGAGAATTGTTCCGGAATTCAACAGCCCCCAACTGAGAGAGCTGATCCATCCCCCCTTTCGAATTGTTTATCGGCGTTTCCCGGAGAAAATCAGTATCGTTCGCATCTGGCGGAGTGAGCGGCTGTTGCGATTGCCGGGGTGACAACCGGGGGGCGTTGTTAAGAAATTCACTTTCTTTCCCTTGACAACCCGGTCGTTCCCGGCTGTTATCTGCTATAACTTCAAGTCACACCTCAACACTTGCAACCAGGAGTCAACCCATGTCGCTGCTGAAACGAATGTCCCTGGTCATCGCTGCCATCCTCTTCTGTTTCCCTCACCTTGCCCTGGCCGCCGGTCATGAACAGACCACGACAATCGGTGGTGGGCAGGCCCATCACATGAAGCCGCAGACCTTACATCGTGTCCCGCTTTCCCCCGAACTGCGGACGCTGCTCAACCAGGAAATGGGGTTGATCCAGCAGGGGGTGATGGAGCTGGTGCCGGCCATCGCGGCCGGCGACTGGGACAAGGTTGCCGACATCGGCCAGAAGATCAAGGCGAGTTTTATTCTCAAGCAGAAACTGACTGCGGCCCAGAAAGAGGAGCTGCACCGGGTGCTGCCGCAGCAGTTCATCGAGATGGACATGGATTTTCACACGTCGGCGGGGATGCTGGCCCATGCGGCGGAGATGAAGAACGCGGATGTGGTCAACTTCTACCTTTACAAGATGACCACCGCCTGCGTCGCCTGCCACGGCAAGTTTGCCACGGAACGTTTTCCCGGGTTGGCACAGGGTGCCGATGAGGGTCATCAACACTGAACCAGGACGTTGTACCCGCAGGGATTGGGGGCTGAATGAGCTTTACGCGCCATCAGCCCCGTTGCCCGGATCGATCGCCAGAAATTCCCCCTTTGCCATCATCTCCCACCTCAGGTCGTCATCCAGCGGCTCGGATGAAACCAGGCAGGAGTTTTTCGCGTAAGCCTTGTAGAGAGAATAGTAGTCCGCCTCTTTGGTGTAATCCCGATAGGCGAAGAGTTTGCGGCCGTCACTGAACAGGCAGTTCAGAGCCGAGAAGTCGTGCTTCTGCCGGATCAATGCCGCCGTGGCGAGAAAGTCCCGCCCCAGATTTCCCGTTGTTCCGCTCATGACGTGATAGAAGAGGACCTCGGTGTCGCGGGAATCATCCCTGAGCCCCGGCCGGGTGATACCAGGGAGCAGCCCCTGGTAGTCGTAGACCACGCCGTTGTGAAAAAAGACCGTGTCGCCGAGAAAGAACGGATGGGCGTGGCGGGTGCTGGAGGTGTTTTCCCACGCCGATTTTCGCAGGTGCAGGATCATTGTGTGCCAGAAAAGTCCGTACCTGTAGGAAAAATATTGTTGCTCTTGTCAGTTTGAAACTGCGGGTTCCTCGCTAAAGATTTCATCAGACCAGACCCAATAAGTATAAAAACCAGTACCGACTGATAAATTGTCTACTTCAACTATTACTAAATTCTTCTGACTGACAATTTCTATTCTTGGTTCAAGATTAACTATTTCTCCATCATTATTTATTTGTATTGATTTTAACTTTTTCGGAAGATATTGTTGAGAAGGAAAGTATATTAGTTGTCTTATTCTTTCAGTATTTGCTACTATTATTGTTCCCATATAGTCGTGATATTTTGTGAATAATACATTTTTATATAAAATTCTATGAAGAGTGTCGTCTTGCGCAAGTTCAGGACGGTATCCTATCTTTGTTTCCCATTCTGCTTCACTGATGTTTATATAGTGTTTTCCGATATAATTATTTGAGTAAGTTTTTTCAAGTACGCTTGTGTATGACCCTATACCATGTACTAATGTATCAACTTGGTCAGATATTGATTTGTCTTTTTTGATCTCACCAAAACTTTTTCTTGATGTTTTAAAAATAAAATCTTCATTTGTTAAAGACCGTATGGTGTAAATTTTCAAACTTCGATATGAAAAAACGTCAACTTTTTTAGTAAAATCGTATCTGTGTATAATTAGCATGCTAGGTATATCGAACTTCATATTGTTTTTATTGTGGTCTAGCTTGTTGTTAATATTTATATCAGTATTTATGCCTGTTGATATAGAGTCTATATTTGAAGTAATTTTTTTTATTTGTAGTGATAGGTAGTTGATTACAATGAATAAAATTGCTAATATCGAAACCAGTGGAATAGCTATCTGCATATAGGATGTTCCTAGATATTCCTTACAAATTACAGTTATTGCTATACATATTATAGTTATACCAATAATTGCTATGCCACCAATTTTGTAAACGTCACGAATTTCTTTTATTATTCTTGAAATTCCACTTGCTGTTGAATCTATTGATTTGTGATTTACTGCCATTGTTCTCTCCTTAATTGGTAATTCGAGTTAGTTTCTATTTTTTAAGAAAAACCTTTAACTATGTCCGGATCGGCGAACGCCGCGTGGAGCTGCTCCGCCTTCTCCCGCGGCGAGGGGAGAGTTTCGGGGAACTGCGGGTTGACGACGTTGAAGCCGAGCGCCGACAGTTGCCGGAGGCCGGCGGCAAAGTCGCGTTTTTTCCGGATCAGGTAGCTGGGGGTGATGATGAAGACGTTCTTCAAGGGAAAATCTCCGTGATGTCGGACATTTTGTTCAATTCTGTAACCATACTTAAAATTGGCCTTCAAGACATCAAGAAAATAGGATATTGCTGGGGAGCAGTGATGGTTCAGGACCTTTAAAGCAGACATCGCCGGTGGCGACCGGCAGCGCCTTCCTTTTCTTGCTTGTCCAAGAAAAGGAAGCAAAAGAAGGACACCCCAACCTCAGCCACCCGACGATCGGGTGCCCTCGCTGCGCGATCTTTTCATCCTGCGCTCACCCTGTTCGCCACACCGCAAGATGAAAAATCGCTTGTTCGGTGGCTTCACATGGGGCCCCGGGATAAGCAGTTGATAAAGACCTTACAGATTTCTTCGGTTTTTGATCTTCGCCTTTCGTCCCATGGCATAGCGCCGGGAGCGGCTGGATTAAAACCGATCAGCTGCGCGAACTGTCTGAGCGTAGCGAGTTTTCGCGCAGCCGGTTTTCATCTTGCCGCTGCCGGGAACCTGCTCAGCAGGCGCGGAGAGTTGGGACACGCCCTTTTCTGCATACTCTTTTGGAGCGAGCAAAAGAGTATGGCGGAGTCCGGGCCCGCGAGCCCGGGATTTTGGCCTTTTAAATCATAAGAAAGGTCATTGCAAATCGGAGGTTGCCAAAAGAACTGTATAACGTCACCATGGACAAAGATGACACCTTTCAAACGACTTCAATCGATACTTTTCATCCTTTGCCTGCTCCCCGGCCTTGCCCCGGCGGCCGACTCGGCTCTGGTCAACCTCGGCCGCTGGAGCGATGCCGAACTGGCGCGGATCATCACGGCGGCACACCGGCTTGAGTCGCCGGGTGAGCAGATCGTGGCCATCTCCAGCCACTTCCTCGCGACCCCCTATGTCGCGCACAGCCTGGTCGGCGGGCCGCGGACCGCGGAGCGGCTGGTCATCAACCTGGCGGGGTTCGACTGTTTTACCTTCCTTGACACGGTTGAAGCCCTGCGTCGCGCAGCGGACCCGGCCGATTTCCCCGTACAGCTGCGACAGGTCCGTTATCGCGGCGGCAAGGTGGCCTATGAGAACCGGCGACACTTTTTCAGCGACTGGGTCGCCGTAGCCGGTACGGAGATTGACGATGTGACCGCAACCGTGGGGCAGGGCAGGTCCCGGGTTGTCGTCAAGCAGCTCAATCTCAAGGATGACGGTGGTCGTTGGCTGCCGGGGATTTCCGTCACGCGGCGGGAGATCGTCTATATCCCTGCGGGCAGCATTGACGGCAACCTCCTGGCAGCCCTGCAGGCGGGCGATTATGTCGGCATCTACAGCGATAAGGCGGGGCTCGATGTCAGCCATACCGGGCTGCTGGTGAAGAAGGGACAGCGTTTCCTGCTGCGCCATGCCTCCTCGCGCGATGGTGTCAGGCGGGTCGTGGATGTCGATCTGCCGGAGTACCTGCGGGGAAAACCGGGGCTGGTGGTCTACCGCGCCAGGACGCCGGCTTTTTCATCAACTCTGCGTTGCAGGCCCGCTTCGCTTGTGCGACGTAGCTGCCGCTACGCCTCCGCGCTCATCGAGACTGCGCCTTGATTTGATAAAAAATTCAGCGTCTTGTAGCTGTGGTGTGGAATTGGCCGACTGTGTTGTCAGAGCGTCGGCTCATTCGGCCAGTACGAACCTGCCGTTCTTGACCTGGACCATCACCATCGAATCGACGCCCAGGCCGTTGTGGTCCTGCGGGGTGATGTTGTAGGTGCCGGAAACCCCGACGTAGCCCCTGGTGTTCTCAATCGCGGCACGCAGTTTTTCGGGATCGGTGCCGACCTTCTTCATCGCGTTGGCGACGATGGTGATCGCGTCCCAGGCGTAGCCGGAGTGGGTGTTGATCGGGAACTGCTTGTCGTAGCCCTTTTCCCTGTAGAGGCGGATGAACTCCTGAATGACCGGTTTCTGCGGATCACTGTCGGGCAGCTCGTCCACCACCATCAGCTTGGTCGCCGGCATCCGGTCCCCTTCGCTGGCCTTGCCGGCCAGTTCGATATATTTCGGGTCGGGCAGGCCGTGGCACTGGAAGAGCGGCAGGTCGATGCCGAGCTGGACCTTGTTCTTGGCGATGATCGATCCGGCCGGTCCGATGGTCCAGGCGATCAGCGCCTGGGGATTGGCGTTGCGGGCCTTGGTCAGCTGAGAGGTCATGTCGGTGTCGCGGGTGCCGAAGGATTCCTGGCTGACGATCTTGATGCCGTATTTGGGAGCCAGCTTCTTCATCCAGCGGGCGCCGTCCTTGCCGAAGCCGTCGGCGGCGTTCAGCAGCGCCACTTTGGTCAGGCCCTTTTTCTTCAGGTAGATGAACAGGCGCTCGACGGCGATGCTGGAGCGCTGGGGGGATTTGAACACCCAGTCAAAAGGTCCGAAACGGTCGCCGCCCATGATCACCGGGTCACCGCCCACGGTCATGAAGATCGGCACTCGGCCCTTGTGGACGACCTTCTTGACGCTCATGCCGGTGTCGGTCAGGGTCGGTCCGATGATCGCCCTGACATGCTCCTTGTAGATGAATTTCCTGGCGATGGATGTCGCCTTGGTCGGGTTGGCTTCGGTGTCGGCGAGGACCAGCTGCAGCTTTTTACCGTTGATGCCGCCCTCGGCATTGATCTTGTCGACCACCATCTCGGCGACCAGTCTGGTCGGGGTGCCGATGAAGGCGGCGCGCCCGGACTGATCGAAGAAGGCGCCGATCTTGATGCTGTCAGCGGCCAGCAGCGGCGTTGCCGTCAGCAGCAGGGCGATCAGGATTCCCGTCATTCTTTTCATTGCAGATCTCCTTTTCAAAAAAATTCAATTAAACCGGAATCAACGAGTTGGCTGCCGGTGAACAACCCGGCCTGTCAATACCATAGCCCAGCCGCCGAAGTTAAACAATCTCATCCTGGATCCGGGTATCGAACACCCGCCGGCTTTTTCGTTCCGAGCGGGGCAGCTCCCCGTAGTCGACCAGTTCAATGTCCACCGAGACCAGCAACTGTTTCTTGATCTGGTGGACGGCCTCGTGGATCAGTTCCGCGCCCCGCTCCCGGCTGACCCCCTCGGCCCGTTCGACAACCAGACGCATATGGTCGCGTCCCGAACTTTCACCGCGGGTGAGGTGGATCTGGTATTCCGACCCCAGGCCGGGGACCGCGGAGAGGATGGTTTCGATGCTTGAGGGATAGATGTTGACGCCGCGGAACTTGATGGTGTCGTCGGAGCGTCCCTTGATCCGTGAATGCCTCGGCAGCAGGGAACCGCAGGCGCACCTGCCGGGGATGATGCGGGTGATGTCGCGGGTCCGGTAGCGGATCAGCGGCGCGCCCTCCTTGGCCAGGGTGGTGACCACCATTTCACCCCATTCACCCTCCGGGACCGGTTGCAGGGTTTCGGGATCGAGGATTTCGAGGATGTAGTAATCCCCCCAGTAGTGGATGCAGTCATGCTCGCGGCACTCGATGCCGGTGCCGGGGCCATAGAGTTCAGTGAGGCCGGTGATGTCGAACAGCTCGGCGCCGCCGAACAGTTCGGAGATCTTGCGGCGCATCGAACGGCTGGAGCGTTCGGAGCCGTAGATGATCTTGTTGACCGCTATCTTGTCGGCGATGCCGCGATGGTGAATCTCTTCGGCCATCAGCAGCGCCATCGAGGCGGTGGAGCAGAAGACCGTCGACTGGAAATCGAGCAGGAACTGGATCTGCATATCAATATTGCCGGGTCCGACCGGCACCGCCAGGGCGCCGACCTTTTCACAGCCGAGCTGAAAGCCCATCCCCGCCGTCCAGACGCCGTAGCCGACCGCGATCTGTACCCGGTCGAGGGGCGTCACCCCGGCCATCTGGTAGCAGCGGGCGAAGAACCGGGTCCAGTCATCCAGGTCCTTCTGGGTGTAGCACAGCACTTTGCGTTTGCCGGTGGTGCCGGAGCTGGCATGGACACGTACGACCTGTTCAAAGGGCACCGAGCGCAGCGGGAAGGGGTAGCCTTCACGCAGGTCGTCGGCAGTGGTGAAGGGCAGCCGCCGCAGGTCATCGAGGGATTGGATGCTGTTCGGGTTTATCCCGGCCTGATCGAGCCTGTTTCGATAAAAAGCGCTGCCCTCAAAGGCGTGGCGGACGGTCCACTGCAGGCCGCGTAGCTGGTGGTCCCTGAGTTCTTCTTCCGAGTTGAACTCCGGCATGAAATTCTGCTGTCGCATATCAGGTTTCTCCAGACGGATATTGGTCAGGCCGGCCGCCCCCAGGCGGCTGGCGGCCGGATTGCTGTTGCTGGCGGAGCCGAGGAAGGCCGCGCGCAAAACCGGGTCGCCCAGCAGTTCGCGGGCAGCCCCTTTTTCGACCACCCGGCCGTTGGCCAGCAGGCAGGCGTTGTCGGCCGCCGACAGGGCACGGGCGGCGTTCTGCTCGACCAGCAGGATGCTGGTGCCGGCACGGGCCAGTTGATGAATAATGGCAAAGATCTCGTCGGTTATCAACGGCGCCAGGCCGAGGCTCGGCTCATCGAGCAGCAGCAGTTTCGGTCGCGCCATCAGCGCCCGGCCCATCGCCAGCATCTGCTGCTCGCCGCCGGAGAGGGTGCCGGCCGGCTGTTCCCGGCGTTCACCCAGCCTGGGGAAGCGCTGGTAGATTTCGTCACAGCGGGCCTGCAGCTCTTTCCTGCCCGGCTTCTGCACCAGGGCGCCGAGTTCCAGGTTTTCCCGCACGCTGAGATCGGGAAAGACCTCCCGGCCCTCCGGGGAGAGGGCCAGGCCGTTGCGCACCATCTGTGCCGGGCTGGCAGCGGTCACATCCCGACCCTCCAGCAGAATGCGTCCCTGACTCGGTCTGAGAAGACCCATGATGCACTTGAGCAGGGTGCTCTTGCCGGCGCCGTTGGCGCCGACCAGCGCCAGGGTTTCTCCGGCGGCCATTTCCAGGTCGATGTCGAACAACGCCTGGGCGGCGCCGTAATGGGCGTTGAGGTTTTCAATCCTGAGCATCTTCAGGCCGTTGCCTCCATCCGTCCCAGGTAGGCTTCCAGTACCAGCGGGTTGCTGCGGACCTCATCCGGGGTGCCGCGGGCGATGCAGCGTCCACTGTCGAGGACCACCACCTGGTCGGCGATCTCCATCACCAGTTCCATGTCGTGTTCGACCAGCAGCAGGGTCTGGCCGGCGGCGCGCAGCCGCTTCAACTGCTCGCCGACAGCGGCGGTTTCGTCGACATTGAGGCCGGCAACCGGTTCATCAAGCAGCACCAGTTGCGGTTCGGAGACACAGGCGCGCGCCAGTTCGACCCGTTTCTTGTCACCATAGGCCAGTACCGCCACCGGCAACCGGGCCTTGTCGGCCAGCTCGAAGCGGTCGAGGGCCTCAAGGGCGCGCAGTTTCAGCCGGCGTTCCCGGTGCCGCAGGTAGGGCAGTCGCAGCATCGCCATGGTCAGGGAGCGCCCCGCTTCGCAGGTCAGACCGGTAAGAACGTTGTCGAGGACCGAAAGCCGTGGAAAAAGTTTCAGGTTCTGAAATGTGCGGGCGATGCCGAGACGGGCGATGGCATGCGACGGCTGTCCAACCAGCTGTTGATCAGCAAAGCGGATTGACCCCGAGGTCGGCGCCAGGACCCCGGTGACACAGTTGATCAGGGTGCTTTTGCCCGCGCCGTTCGGGCCGATCAGGGCTGTCACCTGCCCGCGCGGCACGGAAAAACCGACCCGGTCGAGGGCCGGCAGACCGCCGAATTTTTTGCTGACTGCGTCAAGATGCAGCATTTTTCTGCCCCTTCAGAACCCATCGATTCCTGATCATTTCATACAACCCGGTCATCAGGCCGCGGGGTAGAAACATCAGGATCAGGACCAGCACCAGTCCGTGAACAAGATCCTTGTAGTTTTCAAAGACATCGATCCATTCCGGCAGCAGGGTCAGTAATCCGGCGCCGATCAGCGATCCCCAGATCGATCCCATGCCGCCGACCACGACCATGATCGCCAGGTCGGTCGAGGCGAAAATATCGAAGGAATCGGGACTGATGAAACTGTAGCAATGAGCAAACAGGCTTCCGGCGATCGAGGCGAAGACCGCCGAGAGGACGAAGACCTTGATCTTGGCGCGGCGGATATCGACCCCCAGCGCGGCGGCGGCTGTTTCATCTCCGGCCAGCGCCGCCAGGCCGCGGCCGACCCCGCTGCGTACCAGGTTCAGGGCCAGCAACAGGGCCAGCAGGGCAAAGCTCCAGAGCAGGTAATGCAGACGGACTTCATCATCGAAGACAAAACCGCCGATGCTCAGGAAGGGGATGCCGGGAAAGCCGCTCGGGCCGCCGGTGACCTGGTCCCACTGCAGCATGATGGTGTGAACGACGATGTTGCAGCCGAGGGTGGCCATGGCCAGGTAATGGCCGCTGAGGCGCAGGGTCGGAATTCCGACCAGCAGCGCCACCAGGGCGACCAGCAGCGCGACTCCGACCATGGCCGGCCAGGCGGGCAGGCCGAAGGTCACGGTCGCAATCGCCGACCCGTAGGCACCGAGGCCGAAGAAGGCCGCGTGGCCCAGCGAAATCTGTCCGGCGTAGCCGATGAACAGGTTGAGCCCGACGACAATGATCACGTAGATGGCGATCAGGTTGGTCAGGCCGAGGGTGTAGGGGTTGTCTTCATACAGCGGAAACAGAACCAGCGCCAGGGTCAGGGCGGTGACCGTCAGGCCGGTACGGTGCAGGTAGATGAAGTAGAGAATTTTCTCTTTGTCGGTCATTAGTTATGATTCAATCCCTGATGAAACGCTTCAAGGTTCTGCCGGGCAAATTTTTGTGGTGCCAGCTGACGGATCGCCGTTTCACATTCATCGACACAGCAGAACAGCGCCTGCTTCCTGACCGCCAGTCCAAGCAGCACCAGGTTGGCCAGCACCGCGTTGCCCAATCCGCGGGCGATCGCCGAGGCGTCGATCCGTTCTCCCGGTCCCGCTGTAGCGGCATTGAGATAGAGCCCGCCTTCCGGCCTGATCAACGTCTGGTGAACTGACAGGTTCTCTTCCCACAACAACAGGCCCAGGTCCGCCTGTCCGGCGCGGATCAGCGGGCTGGCAAAGTTGTCGACCTTGATGGTCGAGAGGACAGTGCCGCCGCGCTGGGCCATGCCGTGGGTTTCGGAGGTCAGCACCGGGAGACCCCGATTGACAGCCGCCTGGGCGATGACCCGGGTCAGAAACAGCACACCCTGGCCGCCGATACCGCTGACGATGATCTGCTGTTTCATGATGTTTCCTCCCTGACGATCGCGTCGACCGGGCAGACCGGGATGCAGGTGCCGCAGCCGATGCAGCGGTCCGGGTTGATCCGGGCGATATTCTGTTCACTGTCCATCGACAATGCCGGGCACTCAAAGGCGTCGACGCACCGACGGCAGCCCACGCAGCTTTCTATGACGCTCACCTGCCAGCTCGGCTGGGCCTTGCGGACCGCGGGATCCATGATGCAGCCATGCCGCGAGATCAGCACCGCTACGCCGCCCTGCTCACCGCGGATGTAGTTGTCGGCCTGCCTGAGCAGCTTCTCGAAGCGTGGTTTGTCGTAGGGATCGCAGATTTCCAGGAAGTCGACCCCGCTGGCCCTGACCAGGGGCTCGATGGCCACCGCCCGGGTCTTTCGGCCGTCCGCGGCGAGTCCCAGGTGCGGCACCGGCTGACCGCCGGTCATGGCGGTGGTGGCGTTGTCGAGAATCACGACGATGATACGCGCCTGCTGGATCACCGCGTTGATCAATGCCGGGATGCCGGCATGAAAGAAGGTCGAGTCGCCGATGGTGACGACAATGGTCGGGAACTCACCGTCCTGGGCATAGGCCTGGTAAAAGCCGACCCCCTGGCTGATGCAGGCCCCCATGCAGTGAACGGTATCGACCGCGCCGAGATTCAGGCCCAGTGTATAGCAGCCGATATCCGACGGGAAAATGCCCTTGGGGAAACACTGCCTGATGCTGTAGAACGCGGCGCGATGCGGACATCCGGGGCAGAGCGAGGGGCGCTGACCACGTTTTTGCACCGGCAGTTCCGGCGGCGCGGGCAGGTCGAGAAACGCAGCCAGAACCCGGTGAATGATGTCCGGGGCCAGCTCCCCCTCGCGCGGAACGGCGCCGTCCTGCTTGCCGACCGTGCCGGGGTGGGCGAGTTGCAGCTCGATGACCGGGTAGGTTTCTTCCAGCACCAGCACCCGACTGTAGTCCTGCCGCAACCGGGCGCTGAACTCGGGATTGAGCGGGTAGGGCATCAGCACCTGGAAAAGGTCAACCCGGCCGCTCAAGCCCAGTTCGTCGAGCAGGTCGACCAGGTGAGCGCAGGCGATCCCCGAAGCGACCAGGGCGACGCGTGGCCGGCTGCCGTCCCCTTTCGTCAGGCGTGGCTGCAGCCCCGGCTCGCGGGCGATTTCCTCCAGCCCGGCGTTGAGCCTGCGGTGCAGCGGCGGGAGAAAGGCCGGGGTTGCCGCCCAGCGGGTCGGATCTTTCTCGAAGTTGGCGCCGCGTTCCAGTTTGAGCGGCTTCTGCCGCTCAACATTCTGGCGTGAATGGCAGATGCGGGTGGTCGGCCGCAGCACCAGGTTCATTTCATACTTTTCCGACAGCTCAAAGGCCAGCGGTACCAGTTCTTTTGCCTCAGCCGGACTGGCGGGGTCGAGGACCGGGACCCGGGCCTGCAGACAGAACAGGCGGGTATCTTGTTCATTCTGCGAACTGTGCGGTCCGGGGTCGTCGGCGACGATGGTCAGCATCCCGCCCTTGACGCCCAGGTAGGCGGTACGCATGAAGGGGTCGGCGGCGACGTTGAGGCCGACCTGCTTCATCACCGCGACTGAACGCTTGCCGGTATAGCTGGCAGCCAGGGCGACCTCAAAGGCAATCTTTTCGTTTACCGACCACTCGATGTGCAACGGCTCTTCTGCCTGTTCCCGGTGGTCGATGACTGCCTGCAGGATTTCTGTCGACGGAGTGCCGGGATAGGCGGCGGCGATCTGGCAACCGGCTTCGATCAGCCCCCGGCCGATGGCTTCGTTGCCCATCAGCAGTTCGATCTGTTGTTTCATTTTCGGTTATGACCTCCCCAACAGCCCTTTCGGGCGGATAAACAGCACCAGCAGCAGCACGACGAAGGCCACCACGTCCTTGTAGGCGCTCGACAGGTAGCCGGCTGACAGCGATTCCAGCAGCCCGAGGCCGACGCCGCCGAGAATGGCCCCGGGAAAGGAGCCGAATCCGCCGAGGATGGCGGCGGCGAACCCCTTCAATCCGAGCAGCACCCCGACATCATAGCTGAGGGTGGTGATCGGCGTGACCAGCACGCCGGCCAGACCGCCGAGGGCGCCGGCTACTGCGTAACTGGTCATCCTGACCCGCCCCGGCGGGATGCCGACCACCGCGGCGGCGGTCGGGTTGCTGGCGACGGCGCGCATCGACAGCCCCAGCGAGGTGCGGTAAAAAAACCAGGTCAGCAGGCCGATGGCGACACAGGTCAGCAGCAGCAGCCACAGGGCCTGGGGAAGAACCGTTGCTCCGAGGATGCTGATCGGTTCATCCGGGGTCAATGGCGGCAGGGCCATGCGGTTTTTGCCCCAGATCAGTTTCATCAGGCCGCGCAGGATAATCGACAGGCCGACGGTCAGGAAAATCAGCACCAGGTGATGGTCGGAGCGTGAAGGGCGCAGGCCGATCCGTTCGACCAGCATCGCCACCAGGGCCACCCCGGACACCGCCAGCAGCAGACCCGGCACCATCGGCAGTCCGGCGGTAAACAGGGCTGAGAACATCAGCATGCCGCCCAGCGAAACGAAATCGACCTGGACGAAATTGACAATCCCCATGGTGTTGCTGACAACACAGAATCCCAGCGCGATCAGGGCGTAGACCGCCCCGCTGGTGAGTCCGGAGAAGATGAATTGCAGCAGGTCCTGGGTGGTGTGCACGGAGATTTTCTCCCGGTCCTGAATCCATGACTGTGCGCTGACCACCGACACGGGGCGTACAGATTCAGGCCTGTGAAAAAGACAGGGTAGGGTACACGGATTGGAAGGTCAAGAAAACATCCGGGAGTCTGTTGACTATCCGGGTTGTCGCGGGAGCCTTCAGCTGGTCAATCAATGGACCGCTTCGACCGCCCGCTGTTTTTCAACCTGCTGCCAGCCCTTGGCCCGCATGCAGACGCGGAAGGCGCTTCGGGCGGCCCTGACATAGCCCGGATAGTCGTAGTAGCCGTAGCCGAAGCTGTGGCGGTAGGCAAAGGGGTAGCCGTAGTAGTAGGATCGGTTGTAGTATCTGCCGTAATAGGGTGGATAATCGACGCTGCGCCAGGTCTCGTCCTGGACGATCTCGTCGCAGGTTTTCTCGGCCTGCAGGCGTTCCTTATCCCCCAGCCCTGACGGATGCTGCCAGGTCAGGTAACTGCCCCCGGAACAGGCCGTAAGCAGCAATGCCAGTAACAACGGAGTGAGGCTTTTCATTGCAGTACCTCCACGGATGAATCAGGAGCCGATATTTCGTCCGGCTTTCGTTCGTTTCCATTGTACCGCGGATGGTGATGTGGTGCTGTGACAGTGTCCTGAATCAGTGGGTCCCTTGTTGGCGGACAGCACAAGTCATTGATCTGCCTGAGCTTCCCAAAAATCACCAGCGAACCTATGGGTGCGCTTCAGATTTTTGAAAATCTCATTCAGACCAAGCACTTGCACTCTCC